>JAUWOH010000350.1 GCA_030612225.1 Desulfobacteraceae bacterium | reverse complement strand
GCCTTTCTTCAGGCCCCATATACCTCCGCTGACACCCGTATCCATAAATTTAATACCCCTTTTGGCAAGTTGGTCGCCCCGGCGAATATCGTCCTTGTAATAAGTATTCCCACCGTCGATCACGATATCGTCCGGTGACAGTATCTCTTTAAGTTGGTTGATATGTGCATCCACCGTGGAACCAGCCGGCAGCATTATCCATGTTACTCTGGGATGAGAAAGTTTATCAACCACCTCGGAAATAGAGTAGGCCCCGATTGCCCCCTCTTTCACCAACTGGTCCGTCTTGATTGGTGTTCGGTTAAAAGCTACGACCTCGTGTCCCCCCAGCAAAAGTCTTTTTGCCATATTCATACCCATCCGTCCCAATCCGATTATCGCTATTTGCATTTAATATCCTCCTTGTCTGTTAAGACAGATAATATCATTAAATTAAAACGTAAGCGTTCACGGAACGTTGATATTCATAGCTCCTGACCTGTGTACGCATTTTCGAGGTGTTATGAAAGCTCGGTCGAAAGTTCCGATGCAACAATTTGAACATCGAACATCGAACGTTCAACATCGAACGTCGAATAAGGATATCGCTTCGCTCCTTTATATTATAAATTGAAAACACCGAAGGTGTTACAGTCATTCGATGTTCAACGTTGGATGTTCGATGTTGGACGTTGATTTTTTATTTTAGTTCATAGTTCATTGTTTAATAGAATATGTCGTATTCAGATTTACGCCGGGTCAGGAGTCCTGAATTTATTTTTCCCCTTTCACTCTCTTAATGATCTTTGGGATGAAGAATGAAAAGATGAACAACCCTATTGAAAAGAAGACTTTAAAGGATATAAGCTCTCCCCAATTACCGGAAGCCCACACATCTTTCAGTGTTCCGATGAAGAACGTGAAAATAAATGTACCGACAATAATGCCTAAGCCTGTTCCGAAAAAATATTCACGGAAGTGCACCTTGGTCAAGCCCATGCCGAAATTCATGGGCGTGAATGGGAAATAGACCAGGCGCAGGTAGAGGACCGTCGCAAATCCGTTTCGCTCGATAGCATCGTCATATTTTTTCAGCCTGTCTCCTATAAGCGAGGCAGCAAACTCCCTTCCCAGGGTTCTTCCGATAAAGAAAGCAGCACTTGCGCCCAGCATGGCCCCGATCCAGACATATAGGAACCCCCAGTAAGCTCCAAAAATGGCGGCTCCCAGACCGGTCAGCAATGTTCCCGGCAAAAAAATACAAACTCCAACGGTATAAATCAACATGAAGAGCACAGGCGCCCAGTATCCTGCCGTTTCCAGGAATTGACCTAGGGCTTGTGCTGTAAGATAATTCTTAATCGGTGTAAAACGGATCAGGGAAATGGCTAAAATAATAAACGCAAGGAATATGACGGCCTTCAAGATGGCTCTATTACGGCTCTTTACGGTTTGTTGTGTTGTTAATTCCATAGTTTTGCTCCTCATTTCTTATTCTTTCAGCTCACAGGC
The DNA here is from genome assembly GCA_030612225.1 of Desulfobacteraceae bacterium. GTDB lineage: Bacteria > Desulfobacterota > Desulfobacteria > Desulfobacterales > JAUWMJ01 > JAUWMJ01. The sequence goes on along the minus strand of JAUWOH010000350.1, from coordinate 2,393 downwards.
CCGCCCTTTGAGATGAAAAAAGAATTTAAGGCCTTTCTTGATTTTTTCTGAAAATATTTTGGGAGAAAAGAACGTGCCGGCCACACGCTTATTGATCTCTCCAAGTGTCGGATACGGGTGGACGGCTGATGCCATGGTGGAAAGCTTAACTTTCCCATTTAAGGCGGCAACCCACTCGCTGAGCAGCTCCCCGGCATGCGGACCCAGGATCTGTACTCCCAAAGGTTTCTCTTTTTCATCCAGAATCATCTTGATCTTTCCGATTTTTTCACCCTCTGCCAGGCTTCTGTCATTATCTTTGAACGCTTCCGTCCAAAGGGAATATTTAATCCCGGCTGCCTTAGCTGCTTTTTCATTCATTCCAATGCTGGCAAGTTCCGGGTCTGTGTAAGTACACCATGGAAGAAATGTGTAGTCAGCCTTTCTGGGAAGATGAAAAATTGCGTTGCTGATCACAATGCCCGCTTCATATCCTGCGGCGTGTGTAAATTGATATGCGCCTGTCACATCACCTGCCGCAAAAATATGTTTGTGTTTGGTTCTCAACCGGTTATCCACCTTGATACCTCTTGAGTTGAATTCAATGCCGATATCTTCAAGCCCAATTCCTTCAACATTGGCTTGTCTTCCCAGTGCAACAAGGATTGTTTCCGCCTTCAAACCGGTGGTTTTCCCATCAATAGCTTTGATGACTACCTCTTTTTCAGAGCCAACGTCTCTTGTGGCTTCAATAGCAGCATTTAGATGGAATATTACTCCTTCAGAACGCATAACATTCATGACTTCATCTGCCATGTCCTTGTCCTCTTTGCCAAGGATCTGATTATCGCGATTAATAATAAATACCTTTGTTCCCAAACGGCAAAATGCCTGACCCATTTCGATTCCAATGGGGCCGCCGCCTAAAATAATCATGGATTTGGGCAGATGATCCAAAGAAAAGATTTCTTTATTGGTGATATATGAGGTTTTATCCAGGCCCTCAATGGGAGGAATGGCAGGCGATGAGCCTGTTGCAATAGCCCAGTTCTTCGCTGAATATGTTTTTTTGTTTAACCGGATGGTGTGTTCATCGGAGAATGTCGGGTTGCCGAATTCCACCTTTGCACCTAAAGAGCAAAATCTTTCTTCGGAATCATGTTTCTGAATGGTGCTGATCACCGATTGTATTCTCTTACTGACCTCCCTGTAATCCACCGGCGGCAGATCTACAGAAGGAAGGCCAAATGCCTTTGAGTTTCTCATAAAATGGTAGACATGGGCTGTCTTGATCAGGGTTTTACTGGGAACGCAGCCAAAGTGGAGGCAGTCTCCCCCCAGTTCATTCTCTTTTTCTACGAGAAGTGTTTTAGCTCCAAACTGTGACGCCCCTGCCGCAACGGTAAGTCCACCGGAGCCAGCGCCTATAATACCAATATCAAAATCGTAGTTTGCCATAATATCCTCCAAATTGTATTAATTAACGCTTTTGGACACAGATGGACACGGACTTTCAAGGTGGTAATTGCCACACAGGCAAGTCTCTTTAATCTATTTCCCCTTAAAGTTACCACACAGACTTCATGGCCGAAGGAGCCAAATTCCACTTCCTGCCGTAAACGTGCACCCTGTTCACCTGCTTACCATCCTTATGAACGATTCCCCCGGCATGGAGCCATGCCAGTATTCCTCCCCGCATGTTGACCATGCTGATGCCTTTCTTTTTGAGCTTGCGAGCCAGTTTGCCGCTTCTTGAGCCTATGGTGCAGTATCCTACAACGATATAATCCCGGTATACTGAAAGATTTCTCCTGAATTCCATTTCCGTAATTGCACCGGCAATCATAGACACCGTCTGCTCTTTGGTTTTTCGGATATCCACAAGAATTATTTTTCCCCGGTCCATCAGTTCAAGGGTCTGCTCTGCTGAAATATCCTTCACTTTAGGGAAATGCTTTTTATAACCTTCGTACATTTCATCAATTTTACGTTTCTTAGCAGTATCAGTCAAAGATTCCGCTGCGACCAGGGCTTGGGAAAAGATAATAAGGTAAAGAAGCGGTACTATCCAGACTAATAACTTCTTTTTTGTGTGTCTTCCCGTATGAAACATGAAATGATCAATCCCCATGGTAACTTGGCAGCCTTTATTTTCCATTCAATGACCAGTCATAATCAAGATATTTAACCTTGATTTTTCCTCTCCCGGCCTCCAGTTGTCTTTTCAGATCCCCTTTTGTGTACTTCAAAAAAAAGCCGATGATATCCTTGTTGAAATCCTCTTTAAACCATTTGAATATACTACTCACATAAAGCGTGTGGTCTTCAAGGCGGTTATTTTCGAGATCGTTGATAAACACCCTTGTCATTTCATCCAGTTGCTGATCCAATTCACCCTCACGGTATGGCTCAGA
>JAUWOH010000158.1 GCA_030612225.1 Desulfobacteraceae bacterium | reverse complement strand
CAGAAGGTATAAATAGTAAAATTCAACACATAAAAGCTACAGCCCGAGGGTTTAGAAACTTTAAGAATTACAGAATTTCAATTCTTTTTTATTGTGGTAAATTAAGCCTCGATCCATAAGAAAGTCGGAAGAGCCAAAATTATTATGCCGATTTAACTCTTTGTATTTTTATTGTTTATCTTAAAAAGATTCTCTTTTAATTTTTTTTTTGCTTTTTTTAGCTTGATTTTTTCATTCCGGGCCTATACGGAAACAAGTTGTTTTATTTTTTATATTGAAAGCTTTTAGAAAAAAACAAAGAGACATAGCAATATAATGAAAATTCTGTTAAGCATTTTATCATACCGTAAGGCGGTGTTTATTATCTTTGCCTTTATTCTTTGTTTGTATAATTCCGGTTATGCTGCCGATATTACGCTTAAATGGGGTCCAAACACTGAACCTGATCTTGCAGGATATAAGATCTATTATAAAAAAATCTTTTCCGGCGCACCATATGACGGCGTTGATATTGATCAAGGCTCTTCACCAATTTCTTTAACAATTGACGATCCTGACGATCCGAATTACGTTGATTCTGACAACCCTGAATTATTACTTACAGGTTTAGACGATAACGAAGACTATTTCATTGTTGTTACTGCCTATGATAATGAAGAACCATATAATGAAAGCGGTTTTTCGAATGAGGTAAACACTCTTACCGGCAGCACCAGTGTTGGCGAAAGCGGTGGCAGCTTAGAAAGCAGTAGCGGCAGCAGTTGTTTTATTGATAGTTCCGTGTTTAGTTTAAAAATATACTGTTTAGAAAAACACTCCGGCCTCCCATGGGCTTTGGGGATACCCCTTCGTCTTAAAGTTGTAAAATAATTCATAGATTTAGTTCGCTTTTCTATTCCATAGATTTTCTTTTTCTTAGTTTTCAAATGTAGCCACCTGACTACCACTGCCCCGTAGCCTCCTTTACCCATTCCTGTTTAAAGCCCCGGTTAAATGGTCCTTATAATTCTAATATTTCTATCATTTCTTTATTGAACCCCCTCCCCTGCTTCATTAGCTTTTCAATTTTAACTCAAGTTTCGCACCCCTATTTTGCAAAAAGTGATGCCCTGATGGCGCTTAAAATATAAGATCAGATGTGAACCGAGACGGTTATATTACTTTCGGTAAGGTGATATGTTGGTCACCTTCTCCACTCTTTCGCAGTGTCCTGATATTTGGGCCTGATAGTTGAGATAGATGTACAACTTTATATAATATAGCAACTCATGCACTTTATCCCAAATATCAGGACACGCTGCTAAATGATTATATCCATATCACCTGGAAGAAAATGATATAACCGTCTCGATTCACTCCTCGATACGAATCAACTCTTCAGGAATTAAGGCTTCGCTGTAGATAAAAGGTGCGAAACTTGAGTTTTAATCTTATAGCTCCAGTCATTTTTTGATTTATTAACCTCTTTTCATTAAAAAACATTCACTGAGAATTACTGATTTATCTAAATTTATCTTGACATTTTTTCCCGCTATATATAAATATGTTTGTTTTTAATCATTCCCCAGTAGTGCCGCACAAGCGGGATTAACCACTTAGCAGGGGATGTCTTTTATTTTATGTTGTTGTATCAAAACTGATCCCCAGTAGCTCAGTTGGCAGAGCGAGTGGCTGTTAACCACTATGTCCGCGGTTCGAGTCCGTGCTGGGGAGCCAAAACCAAAAAGGCTCAATCGATTATGATTGAGCCTTTTTTACTGGATGGGCAGATGTGGCATGTATATATTTGTAATCGTAATGCTCAACTGTATACTGGAATAACAACTGACTTGTCACACCGAATAAGGCAACATAAAGCAGAGTTGCTTTATTCAGAGGAACATCCTGATAAATATTCAGCGGCCAGTCGTGAACGCCAAATCAAAGGATGGTCTCGCAAGAAGAAAATATCTTTAATTGAAAAGTCCGCGGTGAGTTTACCCTGAGCGTAGCCGAAGGGAGTCCGTGCTGGGGAGCCAACAAAATCAAGGCTCAATCATCTGATTGGGCCTTTTTTAATATGAGTTTCGACATGTGGTTTGTCTATATTTGCGATCGAAACGGCCAGTTTTATACCGGCATCACAACTGATTTGATTCATCGGATGAATCAGCATAAAGTAGAGTTGCTATATTCCGAGAGTTATTCCGACAAGCATAAAGCAGCAAAGAGGGAGCGTCAAATAATGGGCTGGCGTCGAGAAAAGAAGCTGGCTCTTATCAATAATTCACGGTGAGCTTGTCCCGAGCGTAGCCGAAGGGAGTCCGTGCTGGGGAGCCAACAATTTAAAGGCCAGGATTTCCTGGCCTTTTTTATTATGCAATATTGGGTATATATACTTCAAAGCCAAAGCACAGGTCGATTCAATTGTGGACATACTGACAACCTTGAGCGTCGGATTAGCCAACACAATGATCCGGAACACACTTCCACCAGCACTACTAAAATACACCCATTCGGAACAAAAAGGTCGCACAATCTGAGTCCTGTAAGCGTTCACAGGTGCTGCATATGTGCGTGATCAGGGCAACCAGCTATAGTCTGCTATGCTGGGGCCCTGATCGCGTGCATGCGGTGCCTGTGAACGCTTACCTATATACGATACAGTTTGAGTGGATTACCGGGAAGTTTTTTATTTGCGGCTTTCAACGCATCTTCCCCGGAAATGACGGCGATTGCCTGGTTGTTTGCAGTGGAAGAAAAATATTTTTCTGCGGCTTTAGTTACCTGCTTTTTTGTTAAAGCAAGGAGACTTTCTTTAAAATGTCGGCGCATATCATCTGAAAGTGAAACGATTTTTCTGAAAAAAGCTTTTTTTGCTGCCGGGCCGGGCGGGTGAGGTTTGTCGATTTCCGAGCATATCTGCAAAATCGCCTCTTTGATATCTTCAGATGTATAATTTCCGGACCTTATAAAATCAAAAGCGCTGCTGTATGTTTTCAACGTAGTAACAATATGGGGATCCCTGTATGAGGCAAAGCTAAACAGTCCGTCTTCAAAGTTATATACTGCAAATCCACCATAAGCTCCGCCTTTTTCACGAATCTCACGATGAAGGTACATGGACCGAAGTATTTTGCTTATTACAGACAGTGCAGGCGCATCTTCGTGCTGCATGCGTACTGCCTTAAAAGTTTGAGCAACAAATGAAACTGCTGATGATGTACTCCATCCTTCCCTGGTAATTTTATTGTCAAAATCAATATCATACAAAAGCTCATCGATTTTGTCTGATGCCTGGCGGTCTGAGCCTGACATCCCTTTGCTTTGATTTAACAATTTTAAGCCTTGAGCTAAATCGTTATTTTCGCCTATCAAAGCAAATTTAAGGCTATCGCGTGTGAAAAGCTTTTCAGCAATAGCGGAAAGATCATTTGAAATAGATTCCAGGCTGCTGTCTGAAAGATTACCTGTTATGCCTTTTATGGTTTTAAGCTGGTGGATGCCGCCCCAGGTTTCGCTAAGGGCGCTCGCTGGTGAAAAATTCCTGGAAGCAACGGAAATAGCCAGCCTGTGGCCGTTTTGAATAACGGCGGATTCCAGACCCGCCCTGAACTCAAGCAAAAGGCTCTTTAAACGCGATAAATCCGAAAAGCTGTATTTGAATAACAGCTCTTCAATGATATCAAACATCTTTGTCTGGTTCCGAGCAAGGCTTTTTCCGTTAAATGAGACAAAGGGCTTTAAACCGCCGGTTTCGTCAAAGCACGTGCGGGCATTAGCGGACAGCCCGATGCCGCCGGTATATGCGTCAATACGCCTGGCCATTTCCGAATAGTCACGAACTGCGGTACCTATTTTAGGTATAGCAAAGCAAAAAAAAGGGACAAGGGGAATCAGTTCTTTTTTTATCAATTCGGTTCCGGCAGCCGCTGACAGGTAAAAAATGCCCGAAGTCGGCTGCTCATAACATATGGCAGGAATCTTATCGGATTCGGAAGTTTCATCAACTTTTTGAATTGAGGGAGGGATATCTTCAATTTCCAGAGTTGGAAGGCTTGAAACATCATCTATCGATTCTTGGAGTTTTTTAAGTTCTTTTGTGTTTTCGATTGTTTTCTCAAACTCATCAGGCTGCATGGCGGACTTGATGCGGATAAGTTTTTCTTCGACCCTTTTTGTTTCTTTTTGCTCCATCAGTTGATCCGGAACAAGGGTAAGCAAAACCCTGTGTGGGTTTTCAAGAAAATATTCTTTTATCAGGGTTTCAAAGAATGGTCCTTGTAAAAGAGCATTTTGCAGTCTTTTAAGATCAGCGTCAAACTGCAAGGTTTTTACAGGATCACCGCCGTGAAACCAGCTTCCGGAAAATGTTAAAAGCAACTTTATGCCATATGGATAGGGCGTGTTTGTTACCTCTTTGCGATGAAACTCGAGCTGATGAATAGCAGATTCAATAAGCTTCTTGTCGACACCTTTACTTGCAAGATTGTTTAGAACATCTAATATAATTGATTCGATTTTTTCTGCAGCGGATTCTTCAACATCCTTAAGCCCGCAGGCAAACATGGTGTCCCTGTTATTGGCGTCAAAACCTGTCTGGTCACTCAGTGCTGTTCCAAGCTTAGATTCTATCAAAGCCCTGCGCAGGGGAGATGCGGAATTCCCTAAGAGGATCTGTTCAAGAAGCGTTAAGGCAAGCACTTTATAATTATCTTTTATATCCACCATGAGCCATGACAGACTTACCTGGAATTTTTTCTTCGGATCTTCATTCTTTCCGAGGGGATATGGAAAGGATTTTTTTTCAGGTTTATGCCTGCGCGGCTGTGAGGCAACAGTTGTATCCGGATCAATGAACTCAAATGCTTTAAGTATTTTTTCTTCTATAAATGAAAGATGATCGGCCAGAGGCAGATTCCCATAAGTATAAAAAAATGAATTGCTTGGATGATAGTGCCGTTTGTGAAAAGACTTAAGCTGTTCATATGTAAGACTTACAATGTCTGCCGGACTTCCACCAGAATTATGTCTGTATGTGGTTGAAGGATACAAGGCTTTTAATAGCGATCTTGCCATTACCTGGTCAGGAGACGACATGGCTCCTTTCATTTCGTTATATACAACGCCTTTATATACAAGACTGGTTAAATCGCCTTCGATCTCCAGACGATGCCCCTCCTGCATGAAGCTGAGCTCGTTAATATTTGGGAAAAAGGCAGCATCAAGATAAACGTCCAAGAGGTTATAAAAATCTTTGCGGTTTTGTGTAGAAAACGGGTACATGGTCCAGTCAGAAGCGGTAAAGGCGTTCATAAAAGTGGAAAGACTTCGTTTCAGCATGGAAAAAAAAGGATCGCGAACCTGAAATTTTCTGGAACCACATAAAACAGTATGCTCAAGAATGTGTGCAACTCCTGTTGAATCTGTTGGCACAGTCTTAAATGCAACGCTGAATGTATTTTCACTGTCATTATTGCTGATATGAACATGCCTCGCCCTTGTAACGGTATGTTCAAGCTCATAAAGAAAGGAATTAATTTCTTTAAGTATGACGATTCTTTTAATCAGGTAACCAAAAATATTGTCGCCTTTCTTAAGACCGACATTATTATTATCCACAGATGAGTCCATAAAAATATCCTTGTTTAAAAAATTTGCAACTGCCTCATGAGGCAATATATATTCCCCGGCTCTTGCGCCTGATCTTGCCCAGCTTGTCCAGACGAAATAGAATATTGCGAATTTTTTTATCTCCGAAACCTGTTCTGTCCTGTATCTCTGAAAAACTCGTCCCATCATTAAAACGTTTTATAACATTAAACACCTCATCAGAAGCGGTTGCAACAACTTTTCCTTGCAGTCCTTTTCCTCCGGCAAAATTCGGGGCAATCACCCGTTTATTTTTACCATATGAAGCCGTTGTCCTGATCAGCTTTTCCAGTCTGTCCAGCTTGTCCATCAGCTTGTTTATGTCTTTTTTTGTTGGAATATCATAAGTGGACATAAAGAACTTTATCATAGCGTCAAAACTAACCGCTTTTTTCCGTTTTTTTGGCATAATGTCCTCCATAAATTATCATTTTAAATATCCGTCCGCCTTTTCGTTTTGCGCACAGACAGATATTTTGTCACGCCATAGGCGTGACCGGAAAAGTTAAATCATTTCAAAAGTCTAAAGTGTTATAAAGTAATTAAAAAGTCAAGTTGTACAAATTATGGCGGTTTCGTAAAAAGTCAAAAAACAACTTTTTACGAAACGTTTTATGTTTTATATTTTAGGATTTAAGTTTTAAGTCTCTATTAAAACAGACAATATCATTAACTTAACACCTAAAACTTAACACCCAAAACCTGATGAATTCGACTTTTTACGAATTCATCAAATTATAAATCCCTTTGCCAAAAATAACAAGCTTGAGATGTGCAAAAAAATGCCCTGTATTTATAACCTTAATTTCATAACATTCTATTCCAGCAACAGCCCATTCCCCCTAAGGTTTTGATAATAATGGAATAAGCAAAAAAGACGAACTTGTGCACGTTTTTTGCATATATTACGATAAGAAAAAAATGCCTCAGACAGGGTCGTTGACATGTTGAAATTGATAATTATTATACGCTTTCTGAAGTTTCTATTATTATCATTATAAGGTCATTATGAACACAAAACCACTAAAAAATTCATCAACAGCAACTTTGGCATTATGGCTGATTAGCGCAGCTATAATCTTTAATGTCTATTTTACTCAAACCTCTGTTGCTCAAAAAGAGACTTTGCATGCGGACATAAAACCAGTGGTTGAAAAAAATTTGATTCCTTCATTATTTCCGGCAGATCTTATCGCCTTTGATCCGGTAGAATTGCTGCTGGATGATGTCTTTAATACAGAACACCTGCTACAACCGGTTATACTGGAGGCATCAGA
>JAUWOH010000133.1 GCA_030612225.1 Desulfobacteraceae bacterium | reverse complement strand
AAAAGAGTATGCCGAATTTCACAAAGGCCCTGTACATTCTCCGATTCTCAGTTATCGGGACGGAGAGGATTTTTTAATAATACGCCAAAGACGACTTTCAGCCGACCCTCTTACTCATCGCCTTGAAGGCATGTCCAGAGAAATTTACCTGTTTTGCGGCCATCATCGTTCCCTTAAAAGAATTTTAAACCAGTTTCCAAGATTAACGGAGGATAAAATTATCCACTTTTTGAAAATGATGGTGGATAAAAAGTTGATGTTTGAAGAAAATAATCGATACCTTAGTCTGGCGGTATCAGTATCCTAAAAAAAAGCAAGTTTTGTGGACAGCAAAATTTATTTTGCTTTTATGTCCATTATTACCACCACTTGGTTATTCGACGATTTTATGTTTATAATTTATAAAAATTACTGGAATTACTGTTAAATATTGTGTATAAAGAAAATTAGGCCGAAAACAGAGGGCTAAATTAAAGGCTTTGCTTCATTTGGAATAATGCTTGCGTATGATGTCAAGGCACCAGAGGTTTTTGATAAAAATGGAAGAAAAATTGCAATCGATTCCCAACGGAATTATTACAAAAGATGAATTGTTCAATTTTCTTGAGGATTTTCCTGCCCTTTTGTGGCGTATCGATATCTTTAAAAACAAAATAGAATATTTAAACAGTTATAAAATTAAGGGACTTGGGTCCAAATCAGGCCTTATTCTCCAGAATATTGATTACAGCAAAAGGATTATACTTAAAGAGGATTTACACCTTCTTGAAGGATTTATGAGGGCAGTGAGGAATGGAGAAACCGCCGCAACTATATTTCGGATTAAAAACAAGGATGACCATATTGCATGGATAAAGGTTACAGGGGCAGTCAATAGAAAAAATCCACGTTTTTATCTAGGGTATATGCTGGACGTTTCTAATACCGTCGGTATCGTGCAGGAAACCTTGGAAAAAGATGCAGATATTGAAGCCATGATAGAACTGGTAAACAACCCGGTCATTCTTATTGATCCCTATGATAAAACGATATTAGCGCATAACATGGCAGCAAGGGATCTTTTTGGTTATCAAGCCGGCAAATTTTCAAAACTCAAATTTTCCGATCTTTATCATCACAGCATTGAAACCCAAATCAACAGAATTTATGAAGAAATCATTTTTGATAAAAAATGGGAAGGAAAATTAAGCTTTCAGCGCAAAAACAACTCCCCTTTTATTGGTGAAGTGGTTATACGCAGTTTGTTTTTCAGGGGTATTCGTGTGTTTCGGGTTTCCATAGATAATGTATGTGTTGACGATAAGGACGTTAGAATGTTTGTTTTAACACCTGGAAATGAGGTGACCTCCTCAAATCCGGCTAATAAAAATTATATTAACGAGTTGATGGAAAAGCTCAGAGATGAAAGTGATATATCTGCTATTCTGCAGATAATGCTGGATAACCAGCATGGAAATATGAATTTTGATTCCATAATTTATTCAGATATTTATGCCAAGAAAAACAAGGTTGTTGTTTATACCGCAGGCAAGGCCTTATCACCCATGAAGCAGGGGGAAGTATTTCCTTATGAAGGGACCATTGCAGAGAATATTGATCGCTATAAGCTGGACTATTTAATCGTGGAAGATACATTTTTAAGCATCAAGGCCATTGACTGGGCTCTATTCATTCCCAATGGTCTGCGATCTTATTTTGCCAAACCTTTTTTTGATCGAAAGGTAATGCGAACGGTCCTTATACTTTGTTCAACACAGCGTAATATGTTTTCCGACCAGTATCTTGCCGATTATGCATTATTATTTAAGCCTTTTCTACTTGGGTTGACCAACTGGAGAAAACCAAAAAAAAATAAAAAAGCCCCATGATTATCTCATAAGCCGCCTTTAACATCTTCATCCTCCACTACGATAAACCAACAATTAAATCCGCAAAGATCAGTAAACATTAAACATATTTCCTTTAAATTGGTACTTCCAAATCTGGCAAATAGAAAAAATAAATAATAATTATTTTTTACTTGACATAACTATCTCGTTTAATCTAATAATTGGTAGCACCAATTCAGACTTATATAATAGCTGGAATCTGGTATTTTTATTTATGACCAAGGAACTAGAAATAATAAAAGAAATCATTGCTATTATTGATAAAGATGATTTCCCACGCGGATCATCCCTTCCCTCTGAACGAAAACTGGCCAGCCAACTTAATGTTAGTCGCAACACCGTTAGAAATGCACTACGCAAACTCGAAGCACGGGGTATCATAGATATCCGTAAAGGAAGCGGTTGCTACTTGCTCTGCAAATATGGCTATATTCAGGACTGGCTGGAAAATAAAGATTCTGATTCATCGGTGGAAATACAGAATCTGCTTGAAACCCGATATTTATTCGAACCTTCAGCCGTCTTTTTATCTGCAAAAAGAATTGACGATAATAATATTAAAGAACTTGAAGAATGCCTTATCCGATTGAGCCAGGCTATCATCGGAATGGAAATAGAGAACATAGCAAATATAGATACGGACTTTCGGAGGATCATTTATTGTAGCAGCGGAAACAGGTTCCTGGTTTTTACCATGAATCAACTTACCATCAATAATCATCACCTTTTCCGGGTTTTTGATCAGTTAAGTGAGTTTGAAAAGGATTCAGTTTTCGCCGATTATGTTGAAATTTTAAATGGGTTAAAAAAGCGGGATGCCTCTAATGTTAAAAAGACGGTTGAGAACAATATACTTAGAATGTGTGAATTCTTTTTCAGATATACGGATTTTAAAATGCCGGAACTTATTACCGATGCCATAAAAATGAATGAAAACAGCACAGCGCAGACGTTATCTTCCAGATAGAATTCGGGTTGCATTCAACTTGCTGCTAAATCAAAGGACGTGGTTGCTCAAACAATAATGAAAGATGAAAAGGTCAAAAGCCTGTATTGCGTTAAACTTTCAATTAAAAATAAGGAAAGGAGGTGAATAGAGAAGTAATTTCTTCATAGACATTCTTGAGGATCTTTTCATATGGATTAAGAGGGAGGCTGGATAAATTTACTAACTTACGGTGTCTATTTAAAAGGAGGAGGGATTATGAAAAGAAGAACCTTTTTAAAATCAATGGCTGCAACAGGAGTAGCGGCATCAATGACAGGGGCAGGTGTATTGACCCGCGAAGCCGAGGCCGCTAAGAAGATTGATATCGGTGAGGTCAAGAGCGTAAAAGTTGATGTCCTCACCGAAACGAGCTGGTTTAACAATGACATTTTTAAGAAAAATATCATGGATTATGGCGGAGTCATGACGAACCAGTATACCATACCCTGGGAATGGGACAACGCCGGAGGATATTCAACTTTGATCACAGTGACTACGTTAGAGGGCGATGAAAGAAAAATTCTGATGGATTTCGGCTGGCAAAAGGAATGGATGGACTATATCTATGAAGAAAAAAGTGATGTGGCTTCCTTGATAGAAAAAAATGAAATTGATTTTTATGTTCTGTCCCACTTTCATCTTGACCATTTATGGGGAATTGAATCAACTTTAAAGCGCAAACAGGACATTACGCTCTATGCACCTAAGACATACTATCCTGAGGATATGGCACTTTTAAAGGACAAGGCTCATCATAAAGCCAAGGACAAAAACACCGGTAAAATGATGCATATTTGCAAAAACGACTATCCCCACAAGGGTAAACTGATTTTGTGCGATCCAAAAGGCGAAAAAGGGGAAGGCATTTACAGGCTCATGGACGGTGTGGCGATGAGAATGTTCGATGTCCCAATCCTGTTTCGGGTTCGCGGAGAAAATGTCCTTTACTTTAATGTTAAAGACAAAGGAATTGTTACCGTGACCGGCTGCTGCCATCCTGGCGTTCTGTCTTTACTCTCCTATGCCCGTAAAAATTTCAAGGGTTACAAACCGTACGGCTGTTATGGCGGTCTGCATATTACCCTGTTTGAAACCTGGGATCCCAAGTTTGACGACATTATCAAGGGTGTTAAGGCCTTTAAGATTAAAAAACTCGGGTGTAACCACTGTACCGGATGGATCTGGGCTGAAAAGGCTACGGCAGCAGGTGTGCCCGTGGTTAAAGGAACCGATAAGTACAAAACCTATAAAAGGTATTCGACGGTTGCAAAGGCGAGTAATGTCTTTTTAACAAATGGAGATACGGTTACATTTTAACTTTAATTAATTAAATAGGGAGGCGATGTAATATAAGGGAAAAGAATATAAAGCAAATGATTTCTTTTCCCTTTTTTTCATTCAAAATGGAGGATTCGATATTATGAATGCAAGCACAGAAACGGAAAAAAATTTTAATTATTTCTTTGGGCTGTTAAATTTTGCTGCAGTATTCTGTATTGTCTGGTTCCTGTGGTATGTTTTTATGAATCCGAACACGGTAATGAAACTTTACACTCCGATGTATGGTTTTTCCCTGGTGGTTGTTTTTCTGTCCGGTATTATATTAATGACAAAGGTCATAGACTATTCTGCTTTTAAGGATAATCTACCCGCAAAAGATAACCTTATTTTAAGGGGAATTATATTGACCGTTGTTTCTTTTATTTTAATGCTTTTCATAAATTACATTATATTTTGGGGGTTTATAGGCAAATACGGCATTGCCTATTTCAGTCCCGATTCGATCGTGGCGGCAGGCGGCATAGGGGCCGAACCTTTTACAGCACGGGAAAATGCATCTACCGCAATAGTCTATTTCCTTACTGCTTTTTTATGGATATCTCTGTTATGGAGCGTTGGTTTCGGACGCTGGCCTTGGCAAAAATTAAGTTCAGGTGTTGTTGCGTGGTCCAGGGTTTTTGCCATCTTCTTTTTTGTCAGCATCGTTTATGCGGTATTATTCCATCCTCATGTATGTTATCTTTTTTATCCTGCACAATCAAAAGCAGGAGTTGATCCGTGGTGGGGAGAACTTGTCGGAACCGGAAGCGCCTTTTTCGGTCTGGGATTGGTGCTATGTATCCTGTTCTGGATTATTGTCTCTGATATGCTCTGGGAAGGGTACCCCTGGAAGTTGCTTCAAAAAGATGGAGAGGATACATTTGTAAAAGGTTTGATTACTTTCATTGCGACATTTGTTTTAGGAATAATTATTCTTTTTATACTAACGAAAATCATGAATGTCGTTTGGGATGAGGCTTTTGTGGGAGGTCAGTATACTGATGGTCCTGATTTTCGTTATATCCATGCAGGAGAAATTGCCGTCTTTTTTATTTTAGCGGTATTTATCCTGAAAAATTATTTCAATAATTTTCCGAATGCAGGCCCGCTTTGGCTAAAGGCTGTTATTCGAACCCTCATTGCTATGGCCATTGGGATGCTGATTTACTGGTTTTACTACTCACCATTGGCAGTCTTTTTCCTTGCAAGAGTGGAAGGTTTTGCACAACCCGATGATAAATCGCTGGTGTGGACACTACTTTTCTTGAGCATAATTATGATACAGTGGGAATTTTTTGAAGGATGGCCATTAAAAAAAAGTAAGGACTAAAGAAGATAATGGTTGATAAAAGCAAGAGAGATTTCTGCACGCGGTATTTTCTTCGGCAGATTGGTGAGATTCTAGAAGGATTTGAAGCCGGGGTCCAGGAAGCTGAGCAAAAGGAAGACTTTGATAATTTTTTTAAGTCGTATGAATCGAGCTATGCCCTGACCCTGGCTTATCCGGATGAGATTCTCCTGGTAACAGCACGAAGTCACGGAATTGAAACCGAAGGACGGGAGAAAAATGATATCGTAAAGGAACTTCTTAAAAAAAAGGGGGGATACTAAAATAGATTTTGAGAGTTTTTTTCGTAATAAAATAGACAATATGCTTGTAACTACTTCCTGGTTTGAAAAGGTAAAAGATTTGATTGGCCTTGAAGCTGTCAGCCAGGTTTGGGGAGATAGACCGGCATGGTATTTCTGGATTTCTCAAGCACCCGGTGTCTACTATTTTCAATTAGAGGAAGCTTTTGATGATTATTGGGAAAGCGACGATCTGGCCGGTGGAATTTTTTCAATAAAATGTTATCCGTACACCCAGGGAAAGTATTTTCAATCTTTTTCTTTTGAAGAACAGTCTTTTATTAAAAGCAACTTTTTTGACCATACACACACCCCACGTTTTGAAGATAAGGAAAAGATACCCAAAACACTTTTTAATGTTGCCACTTTTGAACTGACGATTGATGCGCATGACAACGTGGCACTCTTTACATTTGAAGGCCTCGATTACATGCGCATCTGCTATAATCAGGAAACTCTTCAATCATATCCTGAAATCAAAAAGGAAAAGAAATTTGAAGCGGGTGACAAAGGCAGGGATGTCCCTGGATATGAACTCGGTTATCTGCTGTTTGACAGAATTCTTTCACTGTATTCATTTTACAGTAAAACCAAACCGGCAAGGGTGCTTTTAAGTCAAAGCCCGGGTTTTGAATATGTATATGATTCAAACCATACATTTCAATGTTTAGATACTGAAGACATCAGTATATACTCGCTAAATGTTCTATATGCCCAAAATAGTGGCAAAAAGATTGTTGAAGGCAATAGATTAATCGAAGAACAGCTTAAAGGGGGTACGCACGAAGTTGTTTTTGATCAACAATTTCAATGTGGACACTTACACCATAACCAGAATCTTTCTCTTTTGAAAACTCCCTTGAATGATCTGTGGTGGTCTCTGGCCGAGGCTGATTATAAATCCGAAATGACATCAAGCTGTGGTTGTACAAATGACCACCATTAAAATTTATAATTATGAGCCAGTTTCAAAACGTTTCAGTTCGAAGTCTGCGCTTATCTGTTCAAGTTCAAGGAAGGCGAAAATTTTAACCACAGGAATACATTGAGTCTTTCGAGGATTAAAATTTGAGCCTGACGCAGAGATTGGACAAACTGGGACGTTTTGAAATTGTCTCTTATTCATAAACCTTCTCATCAGCAACGTCTGCTTCCTGTGCATCAGATTCCCAGTCTCTTGAAAACCCGGATTCCTTTTTTTTAAAATATTCACGATACCATTCATTGGCAATGATCATGGACATGACCTCATTCGTATCTGTCCAAATAGATGCAAGTCGCAGGTCCCGGACGATGCGTTCTATCGGAAAAATGTTTGTATAACCGATACCTCCCATGACCTGCATGGCCTTATGAGCTACCTTCTGGCATGATTCCGTGACAAATTTTTTAGTTTCAGAGACCATCCTTCTAATTCGTTTAGGCTCTATACCGGCGTCAACAGCGCGGGCTGTTGTATAAATCATAGAGCGGGTTGCATCAAGATGCATTGCAGCCTCGGCGATCTGGAAACTTACGCCCTGGAACTGATTAATCGTCTTACCAAAAGCCTTTCGTTTGGTCGTATAGGCTGTGGCAATCTCAAGGGCGGGTCTTGCAGCGCCGATGGTCATTGCGGCTGTACCAAGGCGTTCAGGTATCATCATT
>JAUWOH010000002.1 GCA_030612225.1 Desulfobacteraceae bacterium | reverse complement strand
CTGCTTTGAAAAATACATAGCAACTTATCACATTTCTTTAAGTTTTTTTCGAAAGTCTTTTGTAATCGCCAGGTTCAGATCAAGTCCCAGATCCTTTTCCGGCAGACCAATGGCAAGCCCCAGCAACTGGGGAAGATAAAGAATTGTTATGGACAGAGCTTCCTGGTACTTTTTGGAAATCTTCTGCTGATAAGCCTCCAGATTCATCTGGCACATGGGGCAAACCGTAACAATGACATCTGCCCCCTTGGCACTATGTAAAATGCCATGGACAAGCTCCAGTCCGACTTCCATCTTTGTGTTCATGTGAGAAGCGCCGCAGCATTTCCCCCCCATCTGCCATGGATAAACCTTGGCACCTATAACCTCAATGAGTGGCTCCATTGATCGGGGCTCTTCAGGATCGTCAAAAACAGCATACGGTCGAAGGCACTGGCATCCATAGTACGGTGCGATTTTAAGATCAGTAAAAGGTTTTTTTACCCGGTTCTTTATTTTACCCGGTCCTATATCCTTAGAAACAACGTCAAGAAGATGCCGGACGCGCAGTTTGCCATGCAGACTGAGTTTTTCCTCTCCCAGTACATCATTAATCTTTTCAAGAAGATCCGCATCCTTTTTGATTTTTTGTTCTACTTTTTTCAGGTTCAGGTAACATGCACTACACGGAACCATAATGTCGCTTAACCCGTCCATCTTTTCAGCAAGGGCTAAATTGCGGGCCGGAAGTGCCAAAGATAAAAGATAACTGGTTGATTCGGCTGCACTGGCTCCACAACATGTCCAGTCGTCTATTTCGGAAAGTTCTGCACCCACCGCCTTCATGAAGGCTTGAGTAGAAATGTCATATTCAAGAGCCGTCCCCTCCAGGGAACAACCCGGATAGTATTGGTATTTCATGGTTTGGCCTCCAGCTCCTCTACCTTTCGAAATAATGATTCTAACCGGCGTTGCCCTTTTGTTGGGATCTGGACTGAAACCTTACCTTTGCTCATAAGTTTCATACCCAGTGGAGCAAACTTTAAAGGTAGAAAAGGATCCTTCATGGAAAAGAAATAAAGGGTCATAAACTCCATTTCTCTGACCCTGCCGTGACGGCGAACGCTTTCCACAAAGCTTTTGTAGAATCGAACACTCTTCTTATAAGGCTCCAGATTTTCCCTGGCAGCTATCTGCTTTAATGCCCCCATCGCTTCAGTAAGAGGAAGCCCCCTGGGGCATCGAAGGGTGCAATAATAGCAGGAGGAACATAAACCAAAGGTTTTGCTTTGGAATATTTCATCTTTTTGCCCCATCATGACCATACGCCAGAGCTTACGGGGTGTGCAATCCATGGCAAAGGTGTTCGGACATGAACCAGTGCAGGTTCCGCACTGTATGCATGTCTGAATCATTTCCCTGATCGGGGCTAATTGATCGGAAACAACGGCAAAGTCATTTTCTTGTTGTGTCGATTGATTCATAGAAGTTTCCTCTCTTAGTACATATATTCCTAAATACGATTACGTATAATATTTTATTTTCACCGCAGAGCCGCAAAGCACGCAAAGAATCATTTTTTATTGCTTTCCGCTGAGCCCCGCTAACTGAAGCGGGATAAAAGGGCGGAAAGCAATAAGGAATTCATCCCTTCGGGAATAATAATTTGATATAAGAATATATATTTGTAACAATATAAATGCTGATTAATTTTCCTTTGCCGGCGTCCCTGTCCCGCAATAAGCGGGGTCAACGGCAAAGGAAAAAACTTTAAACTCCGCGTCCTCTGCGTCTTGAGCGAAGCCCCGCTTAGCGGGACAAGCCGGGCGGTGAAAGAAATCTATATGAAATACGTTATCGAATGAACAAATTAGAGCACTTAGTTTAATGCTCCCGATAAAGCTGCATCTATAACATCAAACATCCGCCGGATGGTAAATCCTTCGAGAATTGAAGCGCTGCTGGGGCAAACCGCTGCACACGAGCCGCAACCCTGACACATAACAGGATTAACAACAACCTGTTCAAGGTCAGTATCGATTGTTCTGGCGCCGTATGGACAGACTTCAATACACATTTCACACAGGCTGCAGATACTGTGGCGGACTTTTGCCACCACCTTGCCTGCGGGCAGGTTCTCCCTTGAAAGAATTCTCAAAGCACGCTGAGCCGCAGCTTCTGCCGTTGCGATAGATTCAGGAATTGAACGTGGAGAGTGCGCCAGGCCACAGGCAAAAATGCCTTCCTTAAGCGAATCTACAGGCCTCCATTTCGATTCCGCTTCCTGGAAAAAACCGTCTTGATCGACAGTCGCCCCAAAGGACAGTGCCAGTTCGTCAGGTAGCCTTGGAACAACGCCGGTAGCAAGTACTGCAAGATCTGCGCTGATTTCAATATCCCGGCCGAGAATCGGATCAAACGCATTTATTCTAAGCGGTTTATCAGATTCTCCGGTAACATTCATCTGGGGTTTTTTATCTATATCGTACTGGATAAAAATAATACCCGCCTTGCGCGCCTGGGTGTAATAGGTTTCAGTAAACCCGTAAGTCATAATATCTCTGTAAAAAATGTAGATGGCCAGGTCAGGATTTTTTTCTTTTAATTGCAAAGCTTGCTTAATAGACGTGGAACAACAAACACGGCTGCAATAATTCCTCGGCTCCTGTCTTGAATCGACACACTGGATCATAACCACGGATTCGAGTTGACCATAATCGATCTTGTTTTCACTTAGCTTCATCTCCAGTTCCATTTGAGTAACAATAGCCTCGCTGGAACCATAGCCATAAGATGTCGTACCGGCTTCCGTCCCCCCTGTTGCAAGGATAGCTACGCCATGTTCAAGAGTATTTACAACTCCCTCTTCATCTTCAATGCTGGTATAAAACCGTCCAACCTGACCATATGCGCCTGTCAACCGAATACGGGTATGAACCTGTATCATAGGATGTTTTTCCACTTTCAAAAGTGTTTCATCCAAAAGAGTTCGGGTTGAATGACCTTCCAGTGTCTGTTTCAGCCAGTTGAGATTGCCGCCAAGTACTTCGCCCTGCTCTACGATATCCACTTCAAACCCATGATCTGCGACAGCCAAAGCTGCCGTCATACCTGCAATTCCGCCGCCAACCACCAATGCCCGCTGGAAAACAGGAACTGTAGCTACAGGAGACGGATCAAGGTGTTTCAATGCGGCAATTCCCATTTCAATAGTTGAAAGGCCGAGGTCAAAAGCATCAAAGCCGCTAGGTTCTTCATTCTTTGGAATTTTATCTTTCAGCAGTGTGTGTATATCAACAACATCGATAAGAGCGGGATTAAGACCGACCTTATGGCCCAGCTCCCTGATTTTTCGTGCATATATATAGGGAAGACAAGCTGCGATCAGAACCCTGTTGGGTTTGTGCTTTTCCACAAGCTCAACAAGAGATTCCCATCCATCGGCAGTGCAGGTTTGCTCAACAAAGACAACCTGGTCCACTTCAGGATCGGTCATAAGGCGTGTGGTAAGCTGGTCTGTATCTATAATTTTTGACAGCACCTCGCCACATGTGCAGACAGCCACCATAACCTTTGGTATATCCTTTGAAACATCAGCAAAGTCTGTATCGAGTGAAGGCTCAGAAGTAATGCTGCCACCTGAGGCATGGATTACGCCGGAAGCAGCCAACGAAGCGGAAGAAGCCTGTATTACTGATTCACTTATATCCTTAAGACCTGAGAAGCTCCCGCCGATCACAATACCTTCCTTACCTGTCTTTGTATGTGAAAAAGGCTCTACCTGACAAAATCCCCATTCATTGAGATCGATCCCCAACATCTCTGACAACTCAGCCGTACCCGGAGAAGGTCTTTGACCTACGGCAAGTACTGCCATGTCAAATTTCTCATCATGGGCTTCGCCGCCAATGTCCACATATCGAAGTATCAAATCATCGCTGGTTTCGCCCTGCGCATCATCCGTTATAACCGAGTGGACTCGCCCCCTTTTGAAACAGACACCGTGATCAGTTTCCGCCCTGTCGCGATAACGCTGGAAAGATTTACCAAAACAACGCATATCCATATAAAAAATGGTAGCTTCAAGCTTGCCATTTGTCTTTTCTTTGGCAACAAGAGCTTCCTTGATGGCGTACATACAACATATATTGGAGCAAAAATCTGCATCTGTCTGCATGTCCCGTGATCCCACACATTGAATCCATGCCACCTTTTTAATCGGCTTTCCGCCACCTGGACGGACCAGTTTGCCCTGATACGGCCCGGTTCCACTCATTATTCTTTCAAACTCAAGGCTTGTCACCACATTGGGAGATAGCCCGTATCCGAACGTGTCCTTTCCGGTGGCAGGATCAAAATAGGCTGTCCCACCACACAGGACAATGGCTCCGACTTGAAGTTCACGTCCCCGTGTTGCTTCCAGTTTCTCATATATACCAAGGATCTTTGGAATAAGAGTATCGGGGTCAAAAGGTTTAATAAGGTAATCAAAAGCACCGATCTTCATTGCCTCAACTGCGGTCTCAACAGTAGCATATGCAGTCATCATAACGACGTTCAGATCGGGAAATGTCTCTTTTGCCTTCTTGAGAACTTCAATGCCATCCATTCCCGGCATCTTTATATCCAGAAGCATAATATTATATGTGGATTTTTCCAGTTGCTCAAGAGCTTGCTGTCCGGATCCTGCCGTGTCAACTGTGAAACCTTCCTCATCATCAAGCCAGGCTTTAAGCGAATCGCGAAGGATTAACTCATCGTCAACCACCAGAATGCGAAATTTTTTTCGTTCCTGTTGAGATAAACGTATGGCATTTGTGGGACAAACCTCGTCACAGGCCCCACAACGGTTACAGGCGGTTACATCAATCACGTAAGAATTTGGAATCGAGTGTGGGACAGGAAGATATATCGCCTTTCTAGAAGCCAGGCCGGTATTGAAAAGATCCGGCACTTCTACCGGACATACCTGAACACAGGCCCCGCACCCTGTACAAAGCTCCTGGTCAACCCAGGCTGGTTTCTGATGAAGCTGCACAGCAAAGTTGCCGGGCTCCCCTTCCACTGATGAAATTTCCGTGGAAAGCAGGATTTCTATGTTTTCGTGGAAAAGCCCTTTGCGAAGACAATACTGGGAAGATGCATCCCTGTCCACCAGAGGAAGCATTTTACACATTCCGCATCGATCTGTAGGAAACTGATAATCGAGTTGGCTTAATATTCCGCCCAGGTGCGGTGCACGGTCTATGAGAGTTACACCATAACCGGTTTCAGCCAGATCTAGGGCAGCCCGAATGCCGCTGATTCCTGCCCCAACCACCAGTGCCTTGCCGATCTTCTTGTTCATAATGACCTCCAATTATATTCCCACCACATCGGTAAGCTCATCTTCCATAAATACAGACAGGGGAGGATCATCCTCAATGCTCCTTCCCGCCTCATACCCAAACGCCTCTTGTGTCCGCTGTGCTATCGTACGGAACAGTTCCATTACCGGAATGTCGTTGGGACATGCATTTGAGCATTGCCCGCATCCAATACAGGCTGTACTCATATGGGCCAGACGTGTAATGTGATAAAAAACAGTATCTGTGGGCATCTTTATCGCCCCTTTTCGTATCGCCCATTTAAGGTACTGTGAAGGCTCATGGTTAAAAACATCCGTAACAAACACACACTCCTTGCAGTAACAAACCGGACAGGCCACCCTGCAGTTGTAACAGTTAATACAATTGGCAAGGTATCCAGTCAACTTTTCCAGAGTATTGGTCGCCTCAGTAGTTTCAGCAAACATTTTATCACGATAGTCCGTGCGCTCGGTTATAAGTGATTCAATGGCATCCGGCCGAGCCTGGGGTTCTTCCAAATCTGGAAGATCGAGTCTGGTTAAAAGCTCTTCTCCTTTGGAATTTTTAGCCTGGACCAGAAGCTGATTGTTTGTATCCAGGCCAAAAAGTCCGATAATAATATCAGCACCGTCAGGAACAGGGTATTCGCATGCTTTGCAGGCCGAGGAAAGGTCAACGTCATCCATGGCCGCTCCTTTTCCTGAAAGGACGCTCTGGTAAAACTTTTTAGTCGATTCGGTTACGTCTTCCCCAACAAATTTAAAATAATCCGTATTTTTGTACGCTCCAAGGCAATCGATTCCTATTATCACGACCTCATCCATGTACCCCTGCTTGAGTTTCACCAGTTCGATGAATGACCGTATCTCGCATGAACGCAACACCACAGCCACCTTTCCTCCTGCTGGTTTGCGTGTAAGCCTGGAAACAACCTTGGCTGTGTTTACAGGGAAGATAGGAGCTAAGGGGTCAACTCCGTCCAGGTGTTCAGGGTCTGTTACAAGGGTAGGCATTACAACATTTTTCATGGGAAGGTGTTGTGGAACCAGGATTGCACTGACATCTTCCAGCTGGAGGATGGATCGGAAAAAGTCTTTAAGTGATGATAAAATGTCCTGGTCTTTTACGTCAATTTTTGCACTTATCGCCATAGTGTCCTCCAAAATTAGCGGTTAAGCTGCTTGGCAAATAATCCAGCTTACTAAATAACCATTTTTAACTTGGCCTCGTTTGGTCCGAGGGCTTTAACCTGAGTAACCAGATCTTGCATTGTTTCAGCGAACTGGATTCCATCGCTTGCTCCAATCCAGGTTAAGCTCAGCCGTTTCTCATCAAAACCGAATTGAGGAAGGATCTCCTTTAAAAGTTTGATCCTTCTTCGAGCCTTGTAATTTCCATTGATGTAATGGCAGTCCCCGGGGTGGCACCCGCTGACAAGAACAGCATCAGCCCCTTCTAAAAATGCCTTTATTACGTATTGGGGATCGACCATTCCGGTACACATTACCCGGATCAGCCTGACATTCTTTGGATAGCTCAATCTTGAGGTTCCGGCCAGATCGGCGGCAGTGTATGTACACCAGTTACAGACAAAAGCGATGATGGTTGGTTCAAAATCTTCCATAATCTCCTCCAAGACTATTAAACTCGTAACATTTTATTAATTCACCCCTCGAAGGGGCTGCAGGATATACCATGTTTAAAGTGACTATGCTTGTTACTCGTTACTCGTTAAAAAACCAGCAACCAGTAAACAGCAACTTATACTCAGGCTAAGCCAATTATCTCTGACCACGCTCAAACTACGTAGTTTTAAAATTGAATAAATTACTGGCCTACCGCATGCAGTGCATCCATGATACCATCCAGTTCTGCAAAAATTTGTTTTTCTTTAAAATGCCTGACCTGAGCGGCACCACTTGGACAAAATCCACTGCAACTTCCGCATCCCTTGCATATAGCTTCGTTTACCACCGACACCATTCTGCGCTCATCAAACTCAATGGCAGTATAAGGGCAAAGGTTGATACATGTTTGACAACCCGCGCAGACATCCGGATCTATCCAGGCAATGGTTGAAGGAACCTGGACATACCCCCTTGTCGCTAAAGCAAGAGCTTTCGCAGCCGCTCCTGATGCCTGGGCGACAGCATCAGGTATATCTTTGGGTGACTGGCAGGCTCCGGCCAGAAATACTCCGTCCGTAGCCGTATTGAGTGGCCCCAGTTTTGGATGTTCTTCCAGGAAAAAGCCGTCTGCGCCGATATTTACTCCAAAAACTCTTCCCACATCGATTGCATCTTTTCGAGCTTCCATTGCAACACAAAGGACCACCATATCAACAGGTACACGCAAAAGACTGCCTAAAAGTGTATCTTCGGCAATTGCGATGAGCTTGCCTTCCTCCTCCGGCGTTTTAGCCTGGTCGGTAATTTCCGCAACTTTACCTCTTATAAAAATCGTCCCTTCTTTCTGGCATCTTTCGTAAAATTCCTCGTACCCTTTACCGAAACAACGCATATCAATGTAAAAATCATAGACTTTTGTATCGTGCCCAACCTTTTCTTTTATAAGGTGAGTATATTTAAGGGCGTACATGCAACAGACCCTTGAGCAATATTCATGATAGTTCACATCCCGGCTTCCTATACAGTGGAGAAGTGCAACGCTTTTTGGTGCTTTGGTGAGCTCCCCATTCTCGTCCCTAATAAGAATCTGTCCGCCGGTGGGGCCGGTGGCATTGCTCAGGCGTTCAAACTCAAGACTGGTAAAGACATTCGGATATGTCCCGTAGCCGAACTGTTTCATTGGCGCAGGGTCCATAATATCGTATCCGGTTGCCAGAATGATGCTCCCTACCTGAACCTCTATTTCTTCTTCCTTCATTGTATGGTCTATAGCCTTTGCCTCGCAGACCTTGACACATTCCATGCACTCGCAACATATACCGCAGTTCAGGCAGCGCAAAGCTTCCATCCTGGCTTCCTCTTCAGAAAAACAGAGATCTACCTCTTCAAAGGAATTAATCCTTTCCCGCGGGTCTTTAAACTGTGACTGCACCCTTACACCTTTTGAAATGTCTTCTTGAATTTCCTTCCAGTCTTGGCCCGGAGGTTCCTCTGCCGCCATTTGCTCTGCATAGAGTTGCAGATCTTCACCTTCGATAAAGCGGTAAATAGCCTCAACAGCCTTATGGCCGGCGCCTACAGCTTCAATAACGGTTGCAGGACCGGTAACCGCATCACCACAGGCAAACACATGGGGGATTGATGTCTGCATCGTATAAGGCTCTACCTTAAGCGTGTTCCTTGAAGTCCATTTCAATGCAGGTTCCCTGTCCGCCCAGGATGAATCTATGCTCTGGCCAATAGCCGGAATTATCGCATCACAATCAATAATAAACTCGGAGCCTTCTACAGGTACCGGTCGGCGGCGCCCACTGGCGTCAGGCTTTCCCAGTTCCGTCTTTATACACTCAAAACCTGTGACCTTACCGTCTTTTTCCACTATTCTGGCTGGAGCTGTTAGATAATGAAAATTTACACCCTCCTCTGCAGCGCCATGAACTTCTTCTTCATAGGCCGGCATTTCACGTTCTGAGCGACGATAAACCACTGTAACAGTCTGTGCGCCCAGGCGTTTTGCGACACGCGCAGCATCAATGGCCACATCTCCACCACCAACGACAACGACTTTATCTCCAGGACAGGTTTTGTCGCCCAGATTCACATCCCTTAAAAAACTAACCGCGTCAATTACGCCTATCGTTTCATCTTCACCGGAAACACGCATTTTCATGGAACCGTGCGCCCCAATTCCAATAAAAACGGCGGAAAACCCTTGTTCCTCAAGATCCTTAAGAGTAAAGTCAGAACCGAATCTAACATCGGTCTGCGCCGTAACACCCAAACTGAGAATGTGGTTTATCTCTTTATCCAGAATTTCCGGAGGCAGGCGGTAATCAGGAATACCCACGCGAAGCATGCCGCCCAAAACCGGCAGGGCTTCAAAAATGGTTACCTGAAAACCTTTCAACCGCAAATAATAGGCAACAGTCAATCCTGCCGGGCCTGAACCTACTACAGCTACTTTTTCAGGGCGATCCTTTATTTCAGGTTCGGCCAGGTCATCCGGGTTCACCTGATCTGCAGCAAAACGCTTTAAATCTCTGATGGCAATCGCTGTGTCGACCTCCATCCTCCGGCACTGGGATTCACAGGGATGAGGGCAAACCCGGCCAAGCACACCGGGCAGTGGAAGCCGTTCCATGATCAACTGAACTGCCTCAAGATATTTACCCTGGCCGATTAGCTGAACATATCCATGCACATTGATACCGGCCGGACATGTAATCACGCATGGCGCCCGGTCTTTTTTTTCTATACAAAATGTAATGGGAACTGCCTGGGGAAAGGATCTGTAGATAGCATTTCTATCTCCAAGCCCCTCGTCCCATATGCTCGGCACATTAACAGGACAAACATTGGTGCATTCACCACATCCTGTGCATACGCCTTCTTTTACATACCGCGGCTTTCGGCGGATCTTAACCGTGTAGTTGCCGATGTAACCCGATACTTCCTGCACCTCGCTGTACGAAAGCAGTTGAATGTTCGGATTCTGGGCTACGTCAACCATTTTTGGCGTTCCGATACAGGCAGCACAGTCGAGGGTGGGAAACGTCTTGTCGAACTGGAGCATATGCCCCCCGATTGTGGTTTCTTTTTCCACCAGGTATACCGTATGTCCCGAATTGCCGATGTCCAAGGCCGCCTGCATGCCGGTTATGCCACCACCCACCACCATGATATCCGGCAGAACATTCACTTCGCGGGTTTCAAGACTGTAGTGATGCTTAACGCGGTTGATGGCTGCGGCTGCCAGTGTTTTTGCTTTCTTTGTAGCTTCATCCTCATCTTCCGTCACCCAGGAAACCTGTTCCCGTACAGAAGCCATCTGGAAAAAATACGCGTTTAGCCCGGCCCTCTGGCAGGCTCCCTGAAAAGTCTTTTCATGTAATCTTGGTGAACATGAAGCGACTACGACTCTATTCAGGCCATATTCTTTAATATCTTTTTCAATCATCTCCTGGCCGGGATCCGAACACATGAACTTATAATCCCGAGAGACTACCACATCGGAAAGTTTACGGGCAAAGTCTGCTACTTCCTCCACACGGACCCTGTATGCGATGTTTATCCCGCAGTGGCAAATGTAAAAGCCTATTTTAATAGACATTTATGCCCCCTTTTGAGTTGATACGATTGATTTTTATTTTGTAAGAGACCTTTGAAAAATGGTAATTTCTGTTCGGGTTCAAGTCGAAGGTCCCGGACTTTGAGCGGGGGAAGGCGATCCGCCTGAGGCGGATTAACCGGAGGAATACTTTGAATGTTTTGAGGATTTAAATTTAAGCAAGACGCAGAAATCGGACAGATAAGCGCAAGACTTCGAAAAGTGCCGTTTTGTAAAGGTCTTTGCAAATCTATGAACATAACGGAGAAGCCCTCTTCATTCGTGAAATCTTTAAGAAATGCTTAGGATTCAGGCAATCTCTGGCTCCGCTGATTGCTTTTTATCTTCTGGTATTGGGAAAAGTTATGGTAGCAAATTACAGCATTATACCAAAGTGATTTTTCTATCATACTCTAAATTAACTTACAAGGAAATTTTACTATCATCGCAGGAAAAACGCAGTTGGAAAAATGGGATCAGTTTAAAAGGAGGGACTTAAAACAATTTCATACAGGAAGCTGTATGGTAAATGTAGCTCCTTTGTCTGGAGGGCTTTCCGCCTTGATAGTTCCCTTATGATGTTCTATAATGCCGTAAACGGTAGAAAGACCCAGACCTACTCCATACCCCTCATCTTTTGTAGTAAAAAAAGGTTCAAAAATGTGCGGAATATCTTCTTCCTGGATTCCTGCTCCAGTATCCTTTACCTTTATTATAACAAGATTTTTCCCGGAATCGTAGCCTCCTTCAAGGTAAAGAGACCCCCCTTCGGGCATTGCATCAATAGCGTTGAAAATCAGGTTAATTATACATTGCTGCAACTGATTGGCATCTCCTTCCACCAGAGGGATCTCCGGCTCGATATGAGGCTCAAGGCGAATATTGCTCAGCTCAAGTTTATGCTGGCAAAGGAGGATACAGCGCTGCAAAAGCTCTTCAATCCGTACCTGTCCAAAGGAGACCGGAGATTTTCTGGAAAATGTCAGCAGATTGGAAACAATCTGGGAACACCGCTGGGTTTCACTTTCTACAAGATCAAGATACTTACGGAATTTTTCCCGCTGGCCTTCAGTCAGGGGACCACGCCCCAGGACTCGAACCATGAGCCGGATATAATTAAGAATCCCTGCAAGCGGATTGTTGATTTCATGGACTACGCTTGCCGCCAGTCGTCCCAGGGACATCATTTTATCCTGGTGGAGTATCCTGGCCTGATCCGCAACCTCCCGTTCCAACCTTCGGATTTCCTGAAGATCCCTGAAAAAACATACCAACCCGGTTTTTTGATCGTCCTCAAACAGAACGGAAGCTGAAACCTGAACAGGAATTTTACGACCGGATGGCCGCAAAAGGACGGTTTCGTACAAAAAAAGAAAGTTTTCACCTCCATATCCTTCACCACTTAGTTTTTCCTTAAGCCGTGTTTCTTCTCCTGGAGGAAAGAACTGCCCCAGCGTCATCCCGCTTAGAACCTCTTTTTTTGAGTAACCGAGTATCTGCTCCATACTTCTGTTGTAGGTAACTATTTTATCGTTTTCATCACACCCTATAATTCCGTCCATTGAGCGTTGGATTAGATTTTCCTGAAAGGAAAAGGTTCTGATCAGTTCCTGTGTAGTTTGCGCCCATCCCATTTCAAGGAGGGTTGTATGATCTTTGAGTTGTTTTCTGGCGGTGAAGCGGTCCTGAGCACGATTTAAGGCAAGAAAAAGGACTTCGTCGTTTATGGGTTTGGTGATAAAATCAGAAGCATCAAGCTGGAGCGCACGTATAGCAAGATCCATCTCTCCGAAGGCGGTTACGACTATAACTTCTATATCAAAGTCGAGCTTTTTAACAGCTTCCAGAACCTGGATCCCGTCCAGCTTGGGCATTCGGACATCAGTAATAACGATATGCGGCGATATCTCTTCACACAAACGCACCCCGTTCTCGCCATCATATGCAGTCACAACTTCATATCCTGCGTCTTCCAGGGTGACGGTCATGACCTTGCGGATACCTTCTTCATCATCTATAAAAAGGATTTTCCAATCAAAGGTAGGTGTCATAATAAAAGACTACATAGTTACCTGACAATACACTTTTTGACCCACGGCTCTGCGATGGACTTAAAGTGCAAAAGTTCGTCATGGTCATAAGGTTCTTCGTTTTCCTGAAAAAACTCAGGATGGAGCACATCTGTATTTTGAAATTGCTGAAGGGCATACAGCATAGCTCCTTTAATACGGTGGGAAATGCTTTCAATGACGTGCTTATTGACAATTGGTTTTATGCATGTGGTTTTGAATTCATAGGCCGAATCCGATTCCATAATGATACGAATGCTTGAAATAATGCTATCCGGCTTAAAGTCCTTTTTGATTAAAGGAGAGTAATTAAAGGGATCTGTTTTGATATCCATGGCAATATAATCGACAAGACCGTTGTCTAAAAGCTGCTTTATAACCAAGGGTCTACTCCCGTTGGTATCGAGTTTTACCGGGTAACCCATGTTTTTCACTTTTTCGCAAATAGAAACAAGATCTTTTTGCAAAGTAGGCTCACCCCCGGAAATGACAACACCGTCTAAAAACGCCTTTCGACTGTCAAGGAAATCATAGACACCATTTTCTGTTGAAAATGGGGAATACTTTGCACACCCATTTACAAGTTCAGGATTATGGCAATAGGGACAGTCAAAATTACACCCGGAGGTAAAAAGGACACAGCTTATTTTTCCCGGATAATCTATAAACGAATTTTTCTGTAATCCACCAAATACCATTGTATATTATACCATGTATATTTGTAAGCGTTCACGGGTTCAAAGGTTTATGCGCGCATCTTTTTTGCTATTTCCTCAAAACCGCAAGGCTTGTCCTCAATCACAGTACGCCTTGTGTCCTCACCAGCCCCGGCGGTCCCCTCATCAACCCTGTCCTGCGTTATATTGAATGTCTTTCTCATACAAAATTCCGCCTGCTTGCCGTCATTCCACTGTTTAACAGGTCTTAAATATCCCACAACCCTTGAGTAAATTTCAGTTTCCTGGTCGCAGACAGAACATTTTTCCTGTTCCCCGTTAAGGTAACCATGGGTTGGGCACACACTGAAAGTCGGTGATATTGTAAAATACGGAAGCCGGTAATTATTTGCAACCTTTTTAATCAGTCTCTTGAGTATTGTAGTGTCACTTACCATCTCTCCAAGGAAAAGATGTAGTACCGTACCGCCAGTATATTTTGTCTGAAGATCATCCTGCAACATAAGGGTTTCAAAAATATCGTCAGTATAATTTACAGGAAGCTGAGTAGAGTTGGTATAATACGGCGCCCCACCTTTTTGGTAATCATCTTCATTTGCACAAACAATATTCGGATACATTTTTTTATCAAGCAGGGCAAGGCGGTATGTGGTCCCTTCCGCCGGTGTTGCCTCAAGATTGAAAATCTCTCCCGTCTCTTCCTGCAGTTGTGAAATCATGTCGCGGATATAATCCATGACCTTAAGTGAGAAGGCCTGACCAGCTGGACTTGTGATATCTTCTCCCAGAAAATTCAGGCATGCTTCGTTCATACCGATAATACCGACAGTGGAAAAATGGTTTTTCCAGTAAAGGCCACTGTTATTTTTAATTTCTCTAAGATAAAACTTTGAGTAAGGATAAAGATTCTTGTCCGTAAATTTTTCCAGGACTTTACGTTTGATGGCAAGACTGTCAACGGATAAAAGCACTTTTTCTCTTAAACTGCTGAAAAATTCTTCTTCGTTTTGAGAAACATACCCTATACGCGGAAGATTGATGGTTACCACACCGATAGACCCGGTAAGAGGATTCGCGCCGAAAAGCCCGCCTCCTCTTTTCAAAAGCTCCCTGTTGTCCAAGCGCAGACGGCAGCACATTGATCTGGCATCATCGGGCGACATGTCTGAATTCACAAAATTGGAGAAATAAGGAATTCCGTACTTTCCGGTCATCTTCCAGATCATGTCAAGATTTGGATTTTCCCAGTCAAAATCGGCCGTGATATTATATGTGGGAATGGGAAAGGTAAAAACCCTTCCTTTTGCGTCCCCTTCCATCATAACTTCGGCAAAGGCCTTATTAATAATGTCCATTTCATGCTGGAACCCGGCATAAGTCTCCTCATGCTCAACTCCGCCGATGACAACGGGATAGTCTTTGAGAATAGACGGCACATAAAGATCCATGGTGATGTTTGTAAAAGGTGTCTGAAAACCAACACGGGTGGGAATATTTATATTAAAAACAAATTCCTGCATAGCCTGCTTAACCTCTTTATATGTCAGGTTATCATGGCGTACAAATGGAGCAAGAAGTGTGTCAAAATTAGAAATGGCTTGAGCGCCAGCTGCTTCACCCTGCAACGTATAGAAAAAATTGACAATTTGCCCCAAAGCTGATCTGAGATGCCTTGGTGGCGCGCTTTCAACCTTGCCCTCAACACCCTTAAAGCCGCTTTTAAGCAAATCTTGTAAATCCCATCCGACGCAATATACAGAAAGAAGACTTAAATCGTGTATATGAAGATCACCTTTATTATGTGCGCGTCGTATTTCAGGGGGGTATATCCGGCTAAGCCAGTATTCCGAGGTTATATCTGAAGATATATAATTGTTAAGCCCCTGGAGAGAATAGCACATATTGCTGTTTTCTTTTATTTTCCAGTCGAGTTTTTTAATATAATGTTCAACAAGGTCAATGTGCGCCTTGGTTTCAATTTTCCTGATTTGAGCATGCTGCTCCCTGTATAAAATATATGCCTTGGCAGTCTTGTAAAAAGGAGAGTTAAGAAGTACTCTTTCCACAATATCTTGAATTTCTTCAACCCCGGGAATGTTTCCTATACTCATTTCATGGGCCAGAGTAAGGACTCGAAGTGTAAGTTTTTTTGCTTCCCTTTCTTCGAATTCCCCTGTTGCCTTTCCAGCCTTTGCAATAGCCTTTGTAATATTTGACGAATCAAACTGCATAATCCTTTCATCACGTTTTTTGATCTCTTGAAACAATTTTGTCACCTCTGTAACTTTATGATTTGTTTTGTTAATAAATGGGGAGATTTTCTTTTAAATGGCCAAAATATTACGAAAAATCGAACGTTTTTGGAGAAAACCACCTGCCATCAGCTAAAATCGAATTTCCGTTTATCACAATATGTTGTAGTATGTCAATAAAAATATTCAATATGTTGGGGTTTATATATAAAATATCGTAACTGCTCAGGTTGATAGCCCGGCTACGTGAGTAGTTACGAAATGTCTTTACTCAAGGATCATTTCCCGATTAGTTGTAGTTAATTAGATGGTCGGGGAGTTTTTCCTTAAAGACTTTTTTAGTAAACTGTTTGTGTTTTTAGTGATTGTCAGCGGTTCGTTTGTGGAATAGCCCATTCGCCCGTACAAGCCTTAACAAATGATTATAGTCCTCCGTACGCCCCCCTATCCTCTACGAAGCCCATACAGGCAGAGACTATCGTCGCCGTCGTTGGAATCTATCTGCTGGGGCTGGCTCAAATCTAATCTCAGCGAGATAGCTGCCGTACGTCAGTTTCTCGATATTATTGTTAAGGCTTGTACGGGCGGCGAATGGGCTATTCCACAAACGAACGGTGCAGAGATCGAAAAACTGCCTGACAAGACAGTTTTTTATGAAAGGATATTTCGTTTAATTTTTTCGAGGCCATCTTAATCTTGCTTTTTTTTAATACTTAAGTAAGTATGAATTCGCAAAAAGCCGAATTCATCAGGTTTTCGTCCCGCCTGGGCGGGATTAAGTTTTATGTTAATGATATTATCTGTTTTAAAAGAGACTTAAAACTTAAAACGTTTTGTAAAAAGTAGTTTTTCGACTCTTTACGAGACCGTCAAGTAAGATATCTCCATGCTTTATGATAAAAAACCGATATACAGAAAACTGATTATCCCATGGTTCGACTCTAAGACCTCATGCTTTTTTGTCATGTTTTTTATGCTTGTGGTCATCCTGTTTGCACTTATGGGTCTTGATGCAGCATATGAGAACGTCGAACACTATCGCTATATGTGGGTCCCTTTTCTTCTTATACTGATGAGCACATGGGTTTTCGTTTCAACCTCAATCCGTCTGATAAGACGACACAAACACCACTCGTCGAAATATTTCGATTCAAAAACATGAGCCCTTTGCAAAACGTTTTAGGTTTCGTTTAAAAATGAATTTACATTTTAGGGTGTCGATGCGCCGCATGACAAGGCGCGAGGAGGGCGAATAGCCAGCCTATTTAACCGACGAGCAACGCAGTTATGCGGAATCAATCGGATCAATAAAATGTGAAGTTATTTTTAAGCGAACCCTTAATTCTTCTTTTTTGCACCAATGTCCTCTGGAATTGATTTCAGAATTTTCATAAACTTATCAGGCTTGATATAACCTGGGGCGTGCCCGATTCTATCGCCATTTTTAAAAAGAAACCAGCTGTCAGGAAGGCTTCTCACACCGTACTTATAAGATATTTTTGTTTCTTTCTCTGTATCGACCTTTATGGAAATAAAATGTTTATTAAGATACGAAATCACCGCAGGATTTTGAAAAGTCTCTTTTTCCATCACCTTGCAGTAAACACACCAATCAGCATGGAAGTTTATATATATTCTTTTCCCTTCCGAATATCCAGTGGCTATTCCCTCATCATAGGAATACCATTTAATGCTTTCTGAAAAGGCAAAGGTATCCGGCAGTAACACCATCAAAATAACAGCCGAAATAACAAAACTGATAAGTTTTCGTTTCATATGTAATATTTGATGACTTCGCAAAAAGCCGAATTCATCAGGTTTTAGGTGTTAAGTTTTATGTTAATGATATTATCTGTTTTAACAGAGACTTAAAATTTAAAACGTTTCGTAAAAAGTGCTCCTCTATTTTTTTTAAGAGGCTATCTTTTCCATTATCCCTACAACGCAACTTACCAGTTTTATTTAGCAGCAGCTTCTTTTTGTGTCTGGCGATATTGTTGCGTGTTACGGGGTACGGGTTATAAAAAAGGATTATTTCCGATTAACAACTCGCAACTCGTAACCCGGAACACTGACGTAATAACCAAATAAACAAGTCTAAAAAGACGAATTATAGTTAGAGATAAATGTCGTTGTAGGGTTAATCCTTATTAAAGTTTTTCATCATCATCTCCCCCAGTTCTTTGGATCGGGCTGTAGCAGCTTCCACGGCATTGATAAGGGTGGTGCGAAGTCCGCCTTTTTCCAAAGTGTGGATACCCGCAATCGCCGTGCCACCGGGGGATGTAACCCTGTCTTTTAACTGCCCGGGATGTTCTTTTGTTTCCAGTAATAATTTTGCAGCTCCCAGAACTGTTTGGGATGAAAGAAAAAGTGCGTCTTTTCTGGAAAGACCCATCTTTACCCCTGCATCGGCAAGAGCATCGACAATTAAAAAAATATACGCAGGGCCACTGCCGCTTAATCCTGTGATGGCATCCATTAGAATATTTTCTTCAATAAAAACGCTCTTGCCGACAGAGTCGAAGATAGCCTTGGCCAGTTTGATATCATCCTTGTGGGTATTCTTACCGGCAGCAATGGCCGTGGCACTCTCCTTAACAAAAGCAGCGATATTCGGCATGACCCGAACAAGACGCAGTTCTTTATTTACACAAGCTTCTATGGCTGCCAGGGGGACACCTGCGGCAATTGAGATTACAAGCTTGGACATATCCAGACAGGAAGCTGTTTCTTTTAATACCGAAGCCAGAATCTGGGGTTTGACGGAATAAATAATAATTTCAGATTCCTTGATCGCATCTGGGTTGTTGGTTGTAGTAACGACCCTATATTTATCCTTGATTGCCTCAAGATAATCTTCCCGAACATCCGTACAGATGATATTATCAGGACTCGATTTTTGGGAAGAAATAAGTCCGCTTACAAGGGCTTCTCCCATATTTCCTGTGCCGATAATACCTATTTTCTTGTCTTTCAGCATGGCTTGAATTCTCCTTAATTTTATGATTTATTAATCAAATTCCAGTACATTAGAGTTTGAATTTTTTTTAGTCAAGGAAAAATAGAAAGATATCTGTCTGATCATTTGACCGAGTCCTAAGTGTTGCGGGTTACGAGTTGCGTGCTGCCTGCCTGTGCGTTACCACACGCAGACAGGCGAGTTGTTAATCGGCAATAACCCTTTTTTATACCACGTACCCCGTAACTCGAAACGCGCAACGTATCGCAGGACACAAAAAGAAGCTGCTGCTAAATAAAACTGGTAGGTTGCGTTTCAGGTTAATACATTCCCGCAATAGTTCTTTAAATCCTTTTCTTTTTTCACTGAGAATGATATTTAATATCTGCTCGTTCATTTCAAAAAATAATAACAGGAGTAAAATTATGACTGAATTAAAAATGAAAGTGGTTAAAACGACAAGCTATAAAAGACCGGACATCGAAAAAGGATATACAAATCAAACTCTGCATATTAATATTTCCGACGCTGCTGTTTCAATTAAGCCGGTTACAAAAAAAATGAAAGAAGTATTTATCGGCGGCAAAGGCTTTGATCTCTGGCTGCTGTGGAATGCCGTTAAACCTGATACAAAATGGAATTCCTCCGAAAATGAGATATGTATCGCATCCGGACCTTTGGGAGGAACTCCCGTTTACCCGGGTTCAGGTAAAAGTATTGTAACAACAATTTCTCCAACAACCGGCTCCGTTATAGATTCCAACGTGGGTGGTTATTTCGGCCCTTATCTAAAATTTGCCGGATTCGATGCACTGGAAGTCCAGGGAAAAGCTTCAGGGAATGTTGTGATTTTTATTGACGGCTTAGACAAAAAAATTCAAATTTTAGAGACATCCGGATTACCTGGCGATTCTTATGAGACATCAGCCATTCTGACGGAACACTTTGGAAAAGGAAAACCTCGCAACATCTCCGTGGTTTCCACAGGACCCGGAGCAAAACATGCACTTATCGGATGCCTGAACTTTTCATGGTACGACGCAAAGCGTAAACAGACAAGGTATAAACAGGCAGGACGTGGCGGGATAGGAACCGTCTTTGCTGATAAGGGAATAAAGGCTATTGTGGTACGCTGGGATACCGTAACCGTAAATACAAACAATCCCGCGGATAAGGTGGCATTAAAAGAGGTTGCAAGAATGCATTCGCGTGAAATTGTCGAGCTGGATCCAAAACAAAATGAAATGTCTAAAATCGGTACAACACACCTTGTCACGATTATGAATGACCACGATCTGCTCCCTACTAATAATTACAGGTATGGTCGCCATCCGGAAGCTTGCAACATGGGACAGGAAGTGTACAGGCATATTTTTGACAAGGGCTTTGACGGGTGCTGGATGGGTTGCACTGTTGCATGCTCACACGGCGTCAAGGATTTCGTGCCCATCACAGGACCGTACAGGGGAAGGAAAGTCTTTGTTGACGGGCCCGAGTATGAAACCATTGCCGGCTGTGGATCAAATCTTGGAATTTTCGATCCAATTTTTATTCTCGAAATGAATTTTTATTGCGACGCATATGGTCTTGATACAATTTCAGTGGGAACCGGGATTGCTTTTGCCATGGAATGTTTTGAAACAGGTATGATTAACGAATCTCATACCTGTGGTTTGGATCTTTCTTTTGGAAATCGGCTGACAGCACTTACACTGCTCCACCAAATGGCCGAGGGAAAAGGTTTCGGCCAAATTGTCGGTCAGGGTATTCGTAATATGAAAACAATTTTCAACAAAGACTATGGAGCGGATAAAGCTGTAATGGAGGACATCGGCATGGAAGCAAAAGGCCTTGAATTCTCCGAGTATATGACCAAAGAGTCACTTGCACAGCAGGGAGGCTTTGGCCTTGCGCTCAAAGGCCCGCAACATGATGAGGCATGGCTGATCTTTCTTGACATGGTGCATAATTTTATGCCGACCTTTGAGCAGAAGGCGGAAGCCCTGCACTGGTTTCCCATGTTCCGCACATGGTTCGGCCTTTGCGGCCTGTGCAAACTTCCGTGGAACGATATTGTGCCTGAAGACAACAAAGACACGCCGGAGCCTGCAAAAGTTATGAAACATGTTAAGTGGTATGCCGATTATTTTGCTGCTGTTACCGGTAGACGTACTGATCCGGACGATATAATTTCCATGAGTGAAGCAGTATATAACTTCCAGCGCATTTTTAACTTAAAAATGGGTTTTGGCCGGCGCAGCCATGACAAAATTCCATACCGTGCTGTCGGACCGGTAACAGAGGGTGAGTATGAGTCACGTATGGAGCGATACGACAACCAGTTGGTGGAAACACATAAGATCGATATCTCAGGCAAGTCAACTCAAGAAAAGGTGGCCACATTACGCAAGATTCGCGAAAAACAGTATGAAAAATTAACGGATGCAGTGTACAAGCGCAGAGGGTGGACAAACGATGGTATTCCGAGTGTTGAAACCGTAAAACGCCTCGGTATAGATTTCTCCGAGGTTCTGGATTTGCTCGAATCTCACGGGGTTTAAACAGTGGTTAAAGTCGGCAGGAAAAACATTCCATGGTACGAGAAAATGACGGTTGCAGATCTGCTAAATGACATAAACGATCCGTATAAGTATGTAGTTGTCCGCATAAATAAAAAATATATTTCCAGGCCCAATTTTAAAAAAATCCTGGTTCCTGACAATTCGGAAGTGTTCCTTATTCCAATGATTTCCGGAGGATAACCCCGTAACCGCTAAGTTGTTTTTACGACGGATGGACCGTGGAAGGTTTACTGAAAAAAATAAACCGAACATAGGAAGAGCGGCCTTCAGCCTTGACGAGCGTCACTTCGTGACTTGAAGAGTGGACTGGCGTCCTTGAGGCTAAAACCTTAATCCTCAAGTGAAGCGCTCCTCGAACGTAGTGCTCTTTAAGCGAAGCGCTCAATTACAATGTTTAAATGCTTGTTATTGGGTGTTTGTTTTTCATTCGACGTTCGATGTTCAATGTTCGACCTTCATCCATACAGCTTTGCGACATTATTGGAGAAAATGATTCAGAATTGCGTTTCCTGAAAATCTGATTTTTCTGAATTATCTTGACTTGTCTTAAATAATATAATTTAATTACATGGTTAAATAAAATTAGAGGTTTTAATACAGATGTATATTGTCGGTTATTTTTTAATGGCTGTTGCGAACGTTCTTAACTTTGTTTTGCTTTTTTTCATGTGGGTCGTTATTGCACGGGCAATTTTATCCTGGGTTAACCCTGATCCTTATAATCCCATCGTACGTTTTATTCATAATGTCACAGAACCTGTTTTATACCAGGTGCGCAAAAAAATACCAATTAATTTTGGTGGGATTGATTTTTCTCCAATTATTATTATTATTGTAATCTACTTTTTACGGGATTTTGTTGTAAACAGCCTTGTTCGGTTTTCAGAATCTTTACTATAAACCAAACTTGATGAATTCAACTTTTTACGAATTCATAAATCATAAAAGACAGAGGAAAAATAATGAAAATTACACCACTTGATATACAACAGCAAAAATTTAAAACCAGATTCAGGGGTTTTGATGTCCAGGAAGTTGATATCTTTCTTGAACAGATGGCTGACGCATTTGCCTTCTTGCTGCTGGAAAACGAAAATCTGAAAGAAGATATCCGAAGGCTTCAAGTTGAAAGTTCCGGATACAAAAATCGTGAAGACACCTTTAAACATGCTCTGCTCAACTCTCAGAAAGTTTTGGAGCAAATGAAAGATAATGCTCGAAAATCGGCAGAGATAGTCGTTGCCGAAGCAGAAGTTAAAGCAGAAAAAATCTTAAACAAAGCCCACAACAGGCTCTCACAACTGCACGA
The DNA here is from genome assembly GCA_030612225.1 of Desulfobacteraceae bacterium. Lineage (GTDB taxonomy): Bacteria > Desulfobacterota > Desulfobacteria > Desulfobacterales > JAUWMJ01 > JAUWMJ01. Next base: position 4,632 of record JAUWOH010000002.1, on the reverse strand, counting down.
AGATATCTCGGAGCTTAAGCGCCAACGTATGCAGATCGAAGTGCAAATCGGTTCTATCATCGAAGGCCATACCAAACTGCTAAAAATCGGAAAAGAGGCTATGAGAGCAACGGATGAGGAAGATTCGAAATTAAAACTTTTGCAGCAGTCAAAATAACTTAACAGGCTCGATCAATCTACTAAAACCTGGAGCTGATAATGGCAAGAATAGATGCTTTTTTTAAATTAATGAATGAACAGGGCGCGTCAGATCTACATCTTATTTCCGGACAGCCACCGGCACTAAGGATAAGAGGAGATATTGAACGGATAAAGTATAAAGTTCTGGATGATGATGACTTAAGAAGCATGCTTTATGAAATTTCACCTGAAGAGAAAGTAAAAACATTTGAAGAATCAGGGGATGTTGATTTTGGCTACGAGATACCCGGACTGGCCAGGTATCGTGCTAATTTCTTTATGCAAAAAAATGGTATTGGGGCTGTTTTCAGGGAAATTCCAAGCACAATCATGACCGTCGAACAGCTTGGCCTTCCTCCCGTCATATCCAAACTGGCCACGCTTCCAAGAGGGCTGGTACTAGTAACAGGACCGACAGGCAGTGGAAAATCAACAACCCTGGCTGCAATCATAGATGTGGCAAACCGCAGCCGTAAAGACCATATCATTACTATAGAAGACCCGATAGAATTTGTCCACCAGAGCCAAAGCTGTATTGTAAATCACCGCGAAGTCGGAATCCATACAAATACATTTGCTTCAGCCCTGCGTGGCGCACTTCGTGAGGATCCGGATATAATCCTGGTTGGCGAAATGAGAGACCTTGAAACCATATCCCTTGCCATAGAAGCTGCATCTACCGGACATCTTGTTTTCGGTACGCTCCATACAACGAGTGCACCAAAAACCGTTGACAGGGCTATTGAAGTTTTTCCTGCGAATGAACAGCAACAGATCCGTTCTACTCTTGCCGATGGGCTCAGGGCTGTTATCGCACAGGTACTTTTTAAACGAATTGACAAAAAAGCGCGCTGTGTAGCACTTGAAATACTGATTGCAAATGCAGCTGTCCGAAATCTTATAAGAGAAGGAAAAACCCATCAAATCCCATCCATGATTCAAACGGGCAAAAAATACGGTATGCAGCTTTTAGATGACGCAATAATGGAGCTGTATAACAAAGGGTGGATAAGTGCAGATGAGGCTTATATGAAAGCAAATGAAAAGGCAAAATTCAGGCCTCTTTTAACTGCACCACCTGCTGATTTTACTGAAGTATAGCTGTTCATGCCAAGATCATAGAAGTAATGTTAAGTTTCAATATGTTCTGGTATAAATAATGAAAACTGCTGGATGCTGGATGGAATAAGTGAGACTTATTTTTTATCCGGCATCGAATCCCGCCGAGGCGGGATAACCAGTATCTCTATGATTCAAGCAAAATAGTGATAAATGTACTCAAACTCGATGGTTTGAAGCGAAGCTTCGGCAGGATCTATTATGAAAAAACAGGAAGTTGACCATGTTCTGACCAGAATGCTTGATGCTCAAAAAAACGTTTCCGATCTTAACCTTACAGTTGGAAAGCCGTTTCAGGTGGAAAGCGACGGAGAGCTGATCAGCGTTAAGATGAGGCCTAATTTAAAGGAACTGACACCGTTTCAAACAGAAATCTTCGCACTCAATCTTATTAATAATGATCGCCGCCTTACAGAGAACCTCTTATCCCAGGGGTCTTGTGATTTGTCGCACAGTCTTCCCGGTAAAGCACGGTTCAGGGTCAATATTTTTTCCCAGTCCGGCTATCATTCTATAGTACTGCGAAAACTGGAATCTAAAATACCGAACATTGAAGAGTTGAACCTTCCTGATGCCATGTACAAAATTTCTCAGGAAAGAAATGGCATCGTTTTTGTAACAGGTGCCACCGGATCAGGGAAAACAACCTCGCTTGCAGCAATCCTGAATGAAATAAACGAAAATAAATCAGTTCATGTCGTGACCCTTGAAGATCCTGTTGAATATCAACACCCCCATAAAAAATCTACCTTCAACCAAAGAGAGCTCGGTGTCGATTTTGTTACCTATGCCAATGGCCTCCGAGCCGCTCTGAGGCAGGCACCAAAGGTAATTCTGGTGGGCGAAATGCGTGACAGGGAGACAGTAGAAATCGGACTGAACGCTGCTGAGACAGGACATCTTGTTCTGACAACCCTCCATACCATTGATGCCGGATCGACCATTAACCGAATTCTCGGTATGTTCAACATCGAGGAAGAGCATCAGGTGAGAATTCGCCTTGCAGATTCTGTCAGATGGGCTGTGAGCCAAAGGCTGCTTCCAAAAATAGGCGGCGGTCGTGTCGCAACATTTGAAATCATGGGGGCAAACCTGCGCGTTCAGGATGTTATTCTTAACGGTGAGTCGGAAGGTAAGACTTTTTACGGTATTATGCAGGATGGCTCTGCTTTCGGCATGACAACATTCGACAGTCATATTATCGGTTTGTATGAGCAGGGACTTATCACCAGGGATATAGCAATATCCTTTTCCTCCCGCAAGGGAGTTGTAGGACGCGGAATTGATTTAATAGATAGTGCCCGTGGTAAAACCACCACTATGGAAAAACCTAAAGTTGACTGGAATTATGCAAGAAAGTCACGCTAAATAAATCAAAAAGAAAGAGCCAGTTTCAAAATGTTTCCCGCTTGCAGCGGGATTCGAGATCAAGGAAGGCGAAAATTTTAACCACCCCAGTACGATCTGCCAGACCTACGGGGCAGGCAGGAATACATGGAGTATTTTGAGGATTAAAATTTGAGTCTGACGCAGATATCGGACAGATAAGCGAAGACTTCGATAGAGGACGTTTTGAAATTGGCTCGGAAGTTTGCGGTCATCTCTTATGGATATTATCTGTGAAAAATGTCAAAGTAAGTTTACAATACCTGATGAAAAAATTCCAGACGGAAAGGTAGTCTCCACACCATGCCCCAAATGTAAAAATGTTCTTTACATAGATTCAGCTCAAAAGCAGCAGGATTTTACCGACAAGGATGCCTACACAGACACTTCGGATGATGCTGAAAAGCCTTTTGACTTTATCGAAGAAGAAGGAAGCACAGCCCTTGTATGCGAACAGGACCCCAATATTAGAAAAAAGGTAATAGATACGCTTGATATAATGGAATATCATATCACTCTTGCGGAAAACGGCAGGGATGCATTAAAAAAGATGCGATACCACGTTTATGATCTTATTGTAATTAACGAAACCTTTAACTCCGACAGTCCTGATTCAAACATGGTAATGTTATTTTTAGAGCGTCTCCCCATGTCTATACGCCGGAATACTTTTGTGATAATGATGAGCACCAAATTCCGCACTCTGGATCGTATGCTGGCATTCAGATATAGTGTCCACATCATACTGAATTCAAAAAATATTGATGATTTCGGTAAAATCGTAAGCCGGGGATTAACCGATAATGAACTGTTTTACCAGGTGTTCAATGAATCTCTTAGAACCATAAATCGTATGTGACAAACACTGTAAGCGTTCACAGGCACCGCATCTGCACGCGATCAGGGCGACCAGCATAGCAGACTATAGCTGGTCGCCCTGATCACGCACATATGCAGTACCTGTGAACGCTTACAAAACGCTTTGCGGTGATATAACATGGAAAGTATACAACCATATACATGCCGCGATTATAGACAGGAAATGATGCTGCTTGGTCTAAAAAATCGTTTATCCGGTGAAAATCTGTCTGATGAAGAAAAGCGGAACATTGTCGAAGAGATAAAAAAACTGGAAGCGGTTATGTGTATGGATTAAACCTGATGGCGTCGTAGAAAGTCCCATCTACTGCGTTGCAGCGGTTTTTCAGAAACTCGGCACACTACTTTTGTATTGCCTCGTCTCTGAAAAACCACTGCGCCTTTTTATCCCGCTGTTTTTTAGCGGGGGTATATGAAACTTTATACTTAGCACCCCAAGGGCATTTCCTGCGGGCACCATCGGTGATACTTTTTACGAGACTGTCTAAATCGGACTTTTTACGAGCTCGTCAAACCTCTGGCCCCCACAATTATTGAGCGACCAAAAGCCTTGAGGAGCAGGCTTTGAGGAGGGTTTCCTTCGGAAACTCAATGAGTGTCCAGCTTTGCGGGACTTTAGGCCTCAAGCAAAGCGCTCCTCAAATAAAGAGCTCTTCAAGCGAAGCGCTCGATTTATAGGTACAGTTGTTGGATGCAAAGATTAACCATGTTTCAAATGACCTTTTTCTTATAACCCTTCCCCCGCCTATACCGGGATTTGATGATTTTATCGGATGCTGGTTATACAGGGCAAATATGTCATTTATTATCGATCCCGGACCATCCGTAACTTCAAAGGCATTGGCAAGAGCTTTAAAAGAACTTAAAGTCAGCCGACTCGATTATATCTTCCTCACACATATTCATATAGATCACGCAGGTGGTGTTGGAGATATTGCCGCACATTTCCCTGAATCCCCTATTATCTGTCATAAAGCCGGAATACCACACCTTGTCGACCCTACCCGCCTATGGGATGGTTCAATAAAAACCCTTGGAGAGACGGCAAAAGCCTATGGCCCGATTAAA
>JAUWOH010000148.1 GCA_030612225.1 Desulfobacteraceae bacterium | reverse complement strand
GAAGAATTTCTAAGGCATCCTTTTTATGGAAGTCGAAAGATGAGGGACTATTTGAACCGCCAGGGTTTTCCTGTAAACCGCAAACGTGTTCAACGACTGATGCGTTTAATGGGTATTGAATCAGTGGCCCCCAAACCGAATACAAGCAGGCCACGCAGAGAGCATAAGGTGTACCCATATCTCCTGAGGAAATTGTCGATCTCAGAGCCCGATCAGGTCTGGTGTTCCGACATTACATATATCCGGCTGGCCCATGGATTTGTGTATCTGACGGCAGTTATGGATTGGGCAAGCCGCTATGTGCTGTCTTGGGAGGTGTCTGTGACAATGGATGACGATTTCTATGTGAATGTTCTGAAGAGCGCTCTTCGCAAGCATAACAGCCCCGAGATATTCAATACCGATCAAGGTTCGCAATATACCGGTAATGCTTTTACCGGCACACTGAAAGAAAAAGGTATCAAGATCAGCATGGATGGCAAAGGACGTTGTATGGATAATATCTTCATAGAACGTTTATGGCGATCAGTGAAGTACGAAAAGATATTTCTCGAAGAGTTTGAAACAGTAACGGAGTTAATTGCTGGGCTGAAAGAATATTTTGAGTTTTACAACTTTGAACGACCGCATCAGTCGTTTTCAAGAAAAATACCTGCTGAGGTGTATTGGGGAGAGGAAGTTGCTCAAATGGCAGCATGAATAATTCAATTAAAAGACAAAAAGAAGCGCACCTTAATTTAGAAGAAAATTGTCCTTGACTTGGGGTCCACTTCAACTCTTATTAACGGCAAGCCGTTTGATGCAGCGGTCATCATATCCACACCTGATGGGAAGAAATATTGTTCTTTCTGGACCAGCAACGGAGTTAAAACATTCGACCTCCCGACCGGGACCTATAACGCAAAAATTGTTAACCACACAATACCCGTGAATCAACCGGTAGAGACCTTTACAGGGATCAAGATCGGCGCCGGGAAGACAGTCGAAAAAACAGCTGATTTTTCGGTCGGTTTTCTTAAAGTCACGGCCAGCAAAGCCGGTAAGCCGTTCAATACCCCTGTGGATCTGTACACATCGGACGGCAAAAAGTATTACACGCACTGGACCAGTGGCGGCGTGAGAGTGTTCAGCCTTTTGCCTGGCAGATATGACGCAAAGGTGCTGGATATCCAGGAACAAGGCAAAATGAAAGCATTTGCCGGGATCCAGGTGGAAAAAGGGAAAACGCAGGCCATTGAAGCAGCATTTTAGCGGTAAAATTTAATCAGGCACGAACAAACCTGATCAGAAAGATTAATCCCATTAGCGTGAATAAAATACCAAATCCTAAAAACAGGTAGGATGACGTGTTTACTCCCGGTTCCAGTACTGCCACTTTCAAATCCTGCGGATTATAAAATACTTTGACTTTTTTTCCTGTTGGATAACGATTTACAATTTCGCCGGCACCTTTAGTGCTTTGCCCGAAGGTAACATTATTTGAAGTATAGCTCTTTCCTTTAACAGAGTATTTAAAATGAATTTTTGCATTATAAGTAATGGTTCTTTTTTTATTAGTGCCTGTACCGGTAGTGCTTTCATGTTTTGTTATTTCTGATACGGTAATGATACCCTTTGCTGCGGGCCATTCGGCGCTGGCTTTTGCATTCTGTAACACATTATAGCCATAAATAGAAAAACCTACGCCAACCCCGATAAAAACCAGGCAAAATGTTGCTTTTTGCATTTTAGCGCCACCAAAGCCGCTGGCAAGAAGCAGTATAGACAACCCTGCAAGAATCGATCCCGGTACGTAACTTTGGCTGAGTAAAACAGGGATGGCAATGATAAGAAATAGAATTCCTCCAATCCTTTTTAACCATTTGAAAGCAGAACGGATTTTATTCCCTACTACCGAATCCGCCTTGGCGGCAAATTTTTTAATGTCCTGTTGTGTTTTTTTCTCAGCCTCTTGTTTTTCTTCTTCGCTCATGTCCTTGTATTTTTTCATTGTTTTGTCCTCACATTCTTTTTGAACTTATGGGTTGGAATAATAAAGTAAAACCAATCTATTGAGCCAGTTTCAAAACGCTTCAGTTTGTTCAAGTTCAAGGAAGGCGAAAATTTTAACCACAGGAATACATGTAGTATTTTGAGGATTAAAATTTGAGCCTGTCGAAGCGAAGCGTAGATCCCGCTCATCGGGGACGCAGAAATTGGGCAAACTGGGGCGTTTTGAAATTGGCTCTATTGTTTTGACCAGATTCGGGTATTCAAATTCAGGTCTTCCACCATGCCGACGGCAATTTGTAAATCTTCAAAATACTCCTGTATTTGTAAAAAATCGATTAAAGTCTTAAAAAGACCGGGCTCAAAAAGTTCCCGGTTATAGCTTATGGCAACATGGGCTTTTGATGCAACAAATGAGATAAACAGTTCTTTATTCGTTTTTTTCTTAAAATCGACCAGTCGTTTCATTAAACTTGCGGATAAGATATAACGCGATTCAATCTGGTCTTTGCTGTAAACAACGAACATTTTTTCAAATTCAGGGTCTTCAAGCTTGATTAACTGATCGCGCCCGACATTCATTGATTGTAGTTTTTGACCTATCCTTCCGAATAGTTTTTCGGCTGTATCCGGCAGTACCAGGGTTGATCCTTTGAAGTCTTTATTAAAATCGGCTATGAAAAACAGCCCCTTGAAAATTGGATAGGTTTTGCTTTCCTGTTTGCGACTGCTTCCGGCCTCACGGCGGCGTCCTGTCTTTTCCACATGTTTGGCGTTGATCTCTGAAAATCGGATTTCAGTTTTGCCGATTATCCCGGAAACCAGATCATCGCCATGATAATATTCGGCGCTTTGATTGAATATTTTACTGTTAACGAAATCTGTTTTCGGGACAAAACTGTTCTTCTCTTAGGTCAGATCGGGATCGATAAATTCTATAATTTTCCGGATAACTTTATCTTTAAATTCGTCCGCAAAGCCGCTATAAAAAGAAGAATAAAAGCCGAAAAATATGATAAAGCAGATACTAAGAGGTATGATTAAAAAAATCATACCTAAACTGAATGTTGCAATGATTACGAATTATATGATGAATAGAAGAACGGCAATGAAGATAGAAAAAATTAGTTTGTTTTTAATTTTTTTCCTTTGTTTTTCTATAATTATAAGTTCGGGTAAAATATTTGTTTCATAATATTGTTTTAACTCTTTTTTCGTTTTCATTTGCCCGCTCCTCTATTTGAATGAAAATGCTGCGCCTATCCGTTAAAAAGATTGGCCACGTCAAAGTTTTCTCTTTCCGTTTCAGAAATTTCAAACAGGGTTTTCATTTTATATCCCATCAGGGAAGCAAAAAAGCTGGTTGGTAACATTTCAGTGGCATTATTATAATCGGTTACCGTAGCGTTATAAGCTCGCCGGGCAGCGGAGATTTGCTCTTCCACTTCATTTAAGGCTGCCTGTAATTGCGAAAAATTCTGGCTGGCTTTAAGGTCCGGATAGTTCTCAATCGCCACCATAATCCCACCGATCGATTTAGAAATTTTGTTATCCAGATTGACTTTCTCATCATCGGAAAGTTGACCGGAAGCTGCTTTGGTCCTTAATTTGGTTATTTCAGTCAAAACGCCTGCCTCGTGTTTCATGTACGTCTTAACAGCACTTATTAAATTTGGTATCAAATCGTACCTTTTCTTAAGTAAGGCGTCGATTCCGCCAAAAGCGTTTTGAACCTGATTTTTTTTGTTTATCAGGCTGTTGTAAAGCCAAATGACAATAAATAGTCCAAGAACTGCGGCAATAATTGCAATAGTCATAGCTACCTCCTGTTTAATGCAAGAGTAAGGTGATAAATCATGTGTGTTTTTGCTTTCGCCAGCCATATTCTTAATAACAGAATCTTAACGGCCGGCTTAAGTTTTATACTAAAGATTCTAAATATAGATTGAACGTCTTAAGGCCAAACAGGCCGTTCTTCGACTTCGCATTCATAATAATCATTGGGTACACATGCTGTTCCGTCATCATCTGCTTTAATGAGGCAATCAGCGATGAGCGCTTCCCTTTGCTGCGGGTCTTTATGATCTGTTTTACCGCATTTGTGGTATGGCTTCTGGTTGACGTTAACAATTACCTCCTGGCTGCGACAGTAGCCGTGGAACATCGCGTTTTCATATTCCTTTAAACTACCGTAAAAATGAACATGGTAGGAGGGATCGTAATAAATCCCTTTGAATTTATTGAGTACGTGTTCAGTAAAAACTCGGGCCGGCTTAAGGTTGCCCTGGGCAGGTACATCTATGGCCACAATGTTATCGAAGCATAGCTTTCCGGATATCGTCTTCCCTGCATTTTTCGGATAAACGCCGATTTTTTCAATTTTAATTCCATGAATGCCGACAGTATCCTTGAAGAAGTCCGCCCATGCGCCGCAAACTCCCCTGCCCTTTGTGAGCAATTCGTCAGTGGTACCCGACGGTGTCGGTGTCTCATGTTTGTAGGCCAGGATTCCACCGCTCGGAGCAGGTGGCGGAGCCGGGATGTTCGAAAACTTTTCCCAGATCCGCAAAAAAGTCGTATCATCTCCAATAGTTCCCTTCGCCCATTCGCAGCCGAGTTCCACGGCGTATTTGTAGGCGTTGGTATTTTCTGTGGGTTCCTTGCCAACAATGTGAATCGTATGCTCGCTCTTTCCAAGATCCATTGTTATTTCTTTCGGCTCATCCTTGAACTTGATTTTGCCCTTCCATTCCCACTGAATCTTGTGGGTTCCGATTACTTTCTGGGATGTTTTGATGATGAATTCGCCGGAAATCTGCTTGTCGGAAATAGTCAAATCTCCGACCTGGGTCAGCTCTCCGCCGAAGACACTTCCTTTCTGCACCTCCTTGGCATGAATTTCTTCGGCGGCCTCGACCGGTCGGTAGCAATTAAAGACGGCCTTCACAGGAAAACGGTAATCGCGTACAAAAGCCGCAGGTTCGTTCAAGCCGCCGTGGGACCATTCCGGCGGCTCGACGCGTGCGGACGGGGCGTGGTGCAAGAGCTGCAGGCTCTTTTTATCCCGGTTGTTGTATTTGAAGGATACCGTTTTTACTTCCACGTTTATGGGTTTAACGGCTTTACCAAAAGCCCATGTGACGTTATAGGTCACACCCCCTCCAGGGGACTCCGGCTTGTAAGCAGGACGCCCCATTTTTTCGGGCAGGTCAGATAAGCTGAAGTTCCTAACAGTGCGGGCCGTCCACATACGATGACCTTTCATTTCTCCGAAGTCCGAAATCTTAAAACCCAGAAGCATGCTGCCCACATATATACTTTTTTTGCTTGGTTTCTCTCCGCACATACCCGACACCTTGGATGGTTGTGCGGCGAATCCACAGCTAAAATCGTAATAATCAAGAAGCAATTCCTGCCCGGGAATCTGATGAAAGTACTGTATTTGATTGGGGGAAAGTTTACTAATATTTGGTGAAGCCAGGTGTTTCATTCGATTCACCCGCATCAGACCGCTTCGAGCCGCGGTAAGACTTCCTGAGCCGCTGTGGCTGCATGTTTGCTTCCCATCCTTATTTGTTTCCGTCTCCTGAAAGTTGTAATAACCGGTCAAACCATCCGCAGGGTAACGGAGCATTACCGGTACTAATGCTTGACCGCCAGGAGTTTGCACGCTCCGGGGATCGAGCTCCATAGTTCCGGTTATTTGCATTAAAAGCGAGCCCTTTTTATGTATAAAATTCTCATTGATGTTCCAGCTTATGTTTACATCGATTTGTGCCGGCAGGGTTTTTAGTGAGTCTGAAGCTGCATGGGACAAAGCGCATGTCAAAAGTAGCATCAGTAGTGCTGACCTAAAGCAATGTAAAAATACAATACGAGCCATTTTCCCCCCTTTCTTTATGCGCCGGGAATGAAATATTAATATAATTGTTAGATTCTTGATTTGTTTAGCACATCCAAAGTCACAGATTGGTCACAGATTGGACAAAATAGGAAACTATCCTTCCGTGTTAGATAAAGATCGAAAGTAAAAAGTATCTGACTATTAAATCAACCAGGCAATCCCAAATATCATCATGCTTTTTCATGTTTTTCTTGACATTAAAGCACTATAACGCTGATATGAAATGATGCGGAAGCAAAGGATACTTCATTATATAAATGAAACGTAAATAATGTGGAAGTTAAAATGAAAATTAGAGATCTTAAATATAGAGTAAATTGAAAAAATGAATGAAAAGAAATGAGACAGGAAAGGATGAAAGAACCGAAAAAATAAAAGTGATTAAAAACCAGGATATTAAAAGCTATAGATAAAATGCCATAAAGATGGAAACTTTTACTGAAATTAATCTCTTTGTTGATAACTTGCTCTATCAAAACCAAAGAGAAAAATCTTTAAAAAGGTACGATATCAATACTATTGATACGCCAATAATCGAAATAGTTAATAGCTTTGCAGAACTTCATTTTTTTTACGAGACCATTATACTGAGACCTAAAAGTGCCGTTTCGAAGTCTGTGCATATCTGCAAAGGTATCGTGCTTATGGCATCCAGATATAGTAAAATCCTGTATTCAAGGGACTTATTGATTTGGGCAGGTTTAAATCTATAAGGGCTAAACCCTGGCCGCTCTGCCGATCAACAGAAGTATTGTACAGGTTGTCATTCGGGTATTCCGTTCGGCGATATATAACTATCCTGGCATCTTGAGAAAGTCCCGCCAGTTCCCTGGTTTTGCTTATCGCATCTTCCAGGTATCCTATCTTGTCAATCAAACCAAGTTCAAGAGCTTTCGGGGCAAGATATATTCGGGCTGTGGAGATTTCAGCCAGTCTGTTTTTATCTAATTTTCGGTGTATTGATACAAAATTTATAAATCTTTTTCCGAGTTCGTCGGTCAGGTCCTGGAAAAGCTTTCGTTCTTCATCAGTAGTATTGCGAAATGGTGAACCCATATCCTTGTTTTTGCCGGACTTGTTTAAATCCAGACCGACACCTATTTTTTCCATGAGACTGTTTACTTTTGGCTGCATAAATATAACGCCTATTGAGCCGGTGATTGTAGTAGGATGCGCAAGAATAAAGTCGGCAGGTAGAGCAATGTAATATCCACCTGATGCAGCTACATCCATCATTACTGCAACCACTTTTACGCCGGTACG
>JAUWOH010000442.1 GCA_030612225.1 Desulfobacteraceae bacterium | reverse complement strand
GACAAGCGACATATAAACACCCCATTCATTGGTATAATTATACCAATGAATGGGCAGAAAAGTCAAGCAAAAAATGCCTTTAGCCTTGATCTATAATGTTTTTGCACGATCCTTGTTATAATTTTGGCGGGAATTTAGGTTGATTTGATTATATTTTTATGACACCGAACGCCAGGATGAGGAGCGCGTTTTTTGCGACTGCTCCATCCGTTTGATGGCCTGAGGTTGGGGAGTCCCCCAAAGTTACGTTCAAAAGAGCGCTCCTCATCCTGGGCGATGGCGCCACCGAAGGGGGGCCATCAAGTTATTCTATAGTTCCGCATATCTCCACATATAGAGCGATATGCAGAAAACTGATTCCATAGTTCCTGTTCAATTACACAACTAAATGAGGTATTTCAAGGTGTTATCTAATAACAAATTATCTTGGCTGTCCGGTCCAATATTTCATAAACCCTCAGGACATACTTGATGCATTTGTAAAAAGTCGGAAAAATACTCCTTTGTCATTCTGGTGAGCCGAAGCCCTGAGTATAACGAAGGGGATAGCGAATAATCTGATATCATTGAGATTCTTCGTCGCTCCGCTCCTCAGAATGACACTATGTGGACTTTTTACGAGACTATCATACTTAAATCATTATAAAATGACTTATAATCTCTTCACTGATTTTTTGCAATAAGATATTTTAACTTTTCTGCATAACATATCATTTTTCAGAATATGTAGGAAAAGACGATTCTCAATGCCGGCTATACCTTCCGCATTACAGGAACAATTTGAAGAATATTTGCGAAACAAGCCAATTCCAAACAGCTCGCAAGGGGCTTATAAAAAATGGCTGCGCTATTACCTGGACTTTTGCCGGAAGTATAATTTTCCCCCTATACGTAAAGAGAGCCTGCCCCACTTTATCCGAAAATTGCAGGAAAAAAAGCAAGCGAAGGTGCAACAAGAGCAGGCAGTAAAGGCGATAACGCTGTATTATGAAACCCTTAAAACAAAAGGCCTCTCCAACAAAAAACCTGCGCCCCAAACTTCAAGTCCTCCGGGATTCGCCACTCTCAAAGACAAAAAACACTTTTCTGTTCATGAGGCTGTTGCCAGGCCGATTCAATATAAAAAGGTCATGCCGCAGCCTTCTCGCGATTCCGAACCATCATCAACTGTTCATGACAGTGTTAGCCCATCTGGAAAGGGGTATGTTGAACGGGAAAACGGCGCTTCCTGGGAAGCGGAATACTCTTTGCTTGCGGATGAAATTCATGTGCGGCATTATTCTTCCAAAACTCTCAAGACGTATAAAGGATGGGTTCGGAAATTTCAGACCTTTACAAGCAGCAAGACCCCGGAATTGCTGTCATCGAATGATGTCAAAGAGTTCTTAACATTTTTGGCTGTGAAGCGAAAGGTGGCATCCAGCACACAAAATCAGGCGTTTAATGCGCTTTTGTTTTTTTATCCACATCCTGCACAAAGAATTCGGAGAGATCGACGGAGTTGTCAGGGTGAAGCAAAAACCCTCTATTCCTGTAGTGTTATCTCGTGAAGAGATTGACACTATCTTGAAACACCTGGGGCCGCCATATGACCTTGTAGTAAAATTGCTTTATGGATGTGGACTTCGGCTTTCTGAATGCCTGGGTCTTCGTGTGCATTGCATGAATTTTGATGCAGGCATCTTAACTGTTCATGACGGCAAAGGTCAAAAAGACCGGACAGTGCCACTCCCTGAAAAGATCCTTCCGGAACTCCGAGGGCATCTTGAATCATTGAAAGACCTTCATAAACGGGATCTTAAACGGAAATATGCCGGAGTGTTTTTAGTGAATGCATTAGAGCAAAAATACAAAAATGCGGCAAAGGAGTTTATCCGGCAATGGTTCTTTCCTGCCAAAAACCTGACCCGTATACCGGAGACTGGAGAATACAGACGGTATTATCTGCATGAAACGCATGTACAAAAGGCAATAAAGGAGGCAGTGGGCAAGTCAAGAATTTGCAAGCGGGCCACAGCCCATACCTTTCGTCACAGTTTTGCAAGTCATTTGTTACAGGCAAATTATGATATTCGCACTATTCAGGAATTATTGGGTCACAGTGATGTGAGAACCACGATGATTTATACCCATACCATTAAGAGCCAGACCAAAAAAGAAGCGAAAAGTCCTCTTGATTTTTAGGAGGTGAAAAACATGTGTATTGCCGAGCGCATGAATGATCCTGAATCCAGAGCGAACGGTTTGTAAATGGCGATTTTGTCTCCGTTACCGGATGGTGATAACACCTTTGCCTAAGGGTCTGTCAGGGAATAGGTGTTACGGTTGGGCGCTCAGATTTAGGTTAGATTTAGTCGATACGATTGAACAAAATCAGAGGAATAGTTGTGCTATTTCGAGGATTTTGCGATTGAGGATCGGCTAAAGATGGCTTGAAGATGAGATGCAGAAATGTGATACTTATTTCCTGACAGACCCTAAACAACCTGAAAGGGGATGTTAATCATGAAGAAGGCAGAAGGACTTTCGGCTGAATTTATGGATGACGGGTGTGCCCACACCGTGCCGGACAGCTTTTAACACCTTTTCTTTTTCCAGCGGAACTGTGCCGGCAAGCATGTGCACCGGCAGATACTCAAATGCCTCACCCACCATTGGCGTGCTGGGACCAAGCATGACGGTCTTGACGTTCTCTCCAACATTGTAAAGTATCTCTTCAGTTGTATTATTCAGGATAGAGGTCGAGGTCAGAAACAATACCTCCGCCCAGTCTCCAAGCTTTCCATAGAAATCTTCCGCATGGCCAATATCACGTGATATATCTATTATCTCCAGA
>JAUWOH010000424.1 GCA_030612225.1 Desulfobacteraceae bacterium | reverse complement strand
TCGTTAGTAGAAAAACAATAAGTGTTTCATTTCAAAAATTTGAAAAGGAATTGCTGCCGGATCTCGAAGCCCTGTCCAAATCCCTTGGGAAAGGACGTTTTTTTCTCAATTCAGCTTTACCTTTGGGGTTTTATAAGAGTGCGGAATCGCTTGTGCGTTGGTCGGACAGCAGAGATCTGCTTTCGCGCTTTATAAATTTGCCTTGCAGAAAAGCTTATTTTTATGGTGAAAAAAATTCCGACATGGATGTATTGCATCGACTTAATACCATTGAAAAAGTCATGATTGGCAGAAGCGGTCATTTTATGATGAATGATAATCCTGAAGAATTTTACTCTCGCCTTAGAACGTTTTTGAGTTTAACGTAGAACGAGGCAGTGCAGGAGCGACACAGCTTTAGTCACTTTAAACTCTGTGTATCTTACAGGCCCTTCGATGGATAAATTAATGCCACGCCTTTAGGGCGTGGCATTTTTTTTGGTTCATGCTTTTTTATAAAAGCCCTTGCGCTCACTTATGATTTTGCCCTGTTTTTTCAGCTTGTAAACAATGTTATGAATTTTTTTTGTTGTAAAGCCTGTCTCTTTTTGTAATGAGGCTACATCAACACCTTTCTTGCTTTTATCGATAATATTCAAAATAGTATCGCCTGCAGTCATCTCTTTTTCTTTTTTCGGCTCTTTTTCTTTCTTTGGTTCTGCTACAACCTCTTTTATTGGTGTTTCAATTGGGCTTTTGTCCGGACTTTTGTATTGATCGTCATCTTTTTTATCATCACTTTTTCCCCAGGTGTCTTTAAGCTCGTCAAAACCCAGGTAAAGAGCCAGCCCGCCGCCAAGCACAAGCATTACAGGAATGAAACCGGCTAAAATTACAAAAAAAGATTTCCACCAAACCAGCACACCAATGATACCGATTGCAACAGCAATTGCTCCTCCAATTAATGTTTTCATAAAGGGCCTCCTTGAATTTTAAAAATTGTCTTAAGAGGCAATTTCAAAACTGCCTCTTAGAAAAGTCTTTCTTTTTTTTTAGGGTAGTGTCATGTAATGTAATAATAAGTTGAGACCTTTGCAGATAAGCGTAGACTTCGAAACGGCACTTTTTGCCCGATTAGCGCTGAAGCTTCACTGAAGTGCCTGCTTCAGGCTCAAATTTCAATCCTCGAAATATTTAATATATTCCTGTGGTTGAAATTTTCGCCTTCCTTGATCTCGAACAAAAATTACCATTTTTCAAAGGCCTCAAGTTTTCGAGACAGACCTCGTCGACGAAGTCTGAATTTAAAGGTTCTGAATATCTTTAAGTTATCGAGTTGATTATGTCAAGAGCTCAACGCACTATTTACACCGCTTTCCATAAATATGTTCCTAAATACGAAAGTGCGGTATAAGTGGTTGCAGAAAAAACGTTTCGATAGCAAAATGTTTTTTTGATAACCACTATAAAGGCAAAAAGCAGTGATTGCATCAAACGATACACATAAAACCGTAAAAGAACCGGATAATAAAGATTCTGTAAGTGTACATCGCGCCTTTATTTATGGCGCCAGTGCCCCCGGCTTCGGTGAAATCTATGCAGGCTCCCGCATTCGAGGTTTTATTACAGCAGGATTGTTCATTTTTTTCCTGGTGTGGTTTAACTGGATGGTAATAGATATTATGGTGCGTATCATGGATACGCTTTTTCAAGGACTTAACCAGGCCAGGGGTTCTGTGTTGTCTGATCTACCCATATTTTCACTCGGAATCTCCTTTTTAGGAATGTATTATATCTGGTTATGGGCCATGATTTCATCAATTGATGTGGCGGTAAAGCATCGCCAGGAAAACGAAAGTTCTCCACAGGCAAGTGTACCCTGGGGTGTTGCAATGTCCTGGTTTTGCCCGGGGTCAGGTCAAATGTACACCGGTTATCGGCAACTCGGCTATATTCTGCTTGCCGGAAACCTTCTGGGAATACTGCTAATTATTCCTGCGTATACGCAGCTATTTACGAGCATTTCCCTGCTGGTTCAAAATGAACAGTTGTCAGCATCAAACCCGTACGCATTGATAAATATCATCAGAGAACATCTGATAATATTAGATTATAGTTTCGGCAATCTCATTCAGGAAACAGTCAGATATTTTGCCATAGCAGGTACAATCTCAGGTTTAATGCACGGTTCTCTACATTCTGATGATAAATGGATAAAGCCCTCTGCAGCGTACGGTATTGGCCTTTTTGCAGCAGGGTGGTTGTGTCCGGGCTCTGGACAGCTTTTACAGAAGCGAGATAAGGCAGGCTGGTATTTTTTTGCCGGTTATGTTGGCAGTATTCTATTAATAGGACTTTTGATTAAAACAGGTTTTGTTTCGGCAATAAATGCGGACACTCTTGCATGGATATCGGTCTTAATCCAGTGGGGTGCGATGATCGAAGCCCTTTTTTGTATGATAAAATCAAAAGGAGAGAAAGATGTCATTTATTGAATATGCTTTGGATGAAAATGTAGCAGTGGTAACCCTAAACAGAGATGAGAACAGGTTTAACCCTGACTTTCTCGCAGCTTGTCTTGATGTGCTGGATGAGGTGGAAAATGAAACAGATGCTTCCACACTTGTTGTAAAATCTTCCCATGAAAAGATATTTTCAAACGGTATTGATCTTGAGTGGCTTGCACCTGTTATACAAAAGGGCGATATAAATACTGCAAAAGATTATTTTTATCAAATGAACTCTCTTTTTAAACGGATTGTCACATACCCGATGATTACCATTGCTGCGATAACAGGTCATGCATTTGCAGGGGGTGCGATATTGTGCTGTGCCTTTGATTTCAGATTCATGCGGTCAGACAGGGGGTATTTTTGTTTTCCTGAAGTAGATCTGGGCATTCCCTTTCTGCCCGGCATGAACGCCATGTTACAAAAGGCAATACCCAGGTATAAACTGGAGGAGATGGAGTACACAGGAACACGCCTTACTGCAGAGGAATGTGAAGAACACCACATTATAACAAAAGCATGCCATATAAATGAGCTTATGGATGTAACGCTTGCGTTTGCCAAAACACAGAATAAAAAAAGGGCTGTAATAAAAGAGCTGAAAG
>JAUWOH010000154.1 GCA_030612225.1 Desulfobacteraceae bacterium | reverse complement strand
AAGTTATGCCTGATATAGTACTACTTGGAATAAACCACGAAACAGCATCTGTTGATCTCAGGGAATGCCTGGCGTTCTCAGAGGAGGAGACCGCCGATGCACTGATATCGCTTCATAATAATCAGTTTATTAAAGAGGCTTTACTCTTTTCAACATGCAATCGCGTTGAGGTGTTGTTTGTAACTGAAAACAGGACCAAAGGCGCTGATGCTGCAAAAGAGTTCATTTCTGAATTCAAAAAAGTTCCTGTTACGCAATTTGAGGATGCGCTGTATGTTTATGAAGGTGATGAAGCAGTGCGGCATATTTTCAGGGTAGCTTCCAGTCTTGACTCGATGATGGTGGGTGAACCCCAGATCCTGGGGCAGGTAAAAGAGGCGTATCGCAATGCCACTGTGAAAAAGACCTCCGGCGTTATTTTAAATCGTCTTCTCCATAGAACCTTTTGTGTGGCAAAAAAAGTTCGAAGTGAAACAGGAATAGGAGATCATGCGGTATCGATAAGTTATGCAGCCATTGAACTTGGACGGAAGATATTCGGCACTCTTGAAGGAAAGAAAGTGCTTCTTATAGGTGCAGGTGAAATGGCGGAACTTGCAGTTGAACATCTGATTCGAAACAGGGCCGGTGAGATTTTTGTGGCGAACAGAACGTTTGAACGAGGTGTTGAACTTGCAAAAAAATTTAAAGGGCTGGCTATCAGGTTTGAAGAACTCACAGAATATTTAAAAGAAGTTGATATAATTATCAGCTCAACCGGTTCTTCTGATTTTATCCTCAGACCTGACCAGGTAAAAGGGACAATGCGAAACAGGCGGAATCGCCCACTTTTCTTTATAGATATAGCTGTTCCCAGAGATATTGATCCTAAGATAAACCGTCTCAACAACTCATATGTTTATGATATTGATGACCTAAAAGGGGTTATTGATGAAAACATGGGGGATAGAAAAACCGAGGCGGTCAAAGGAGAGAGAATCATTGACGAAGCCGTCATCCGGTTTCGGGAGTGGTATGACAATCTCGATGTGGTTCCGACAATTGTTGCCCTGCGAAGCAAGCTCGAAACCATTGCAGCAGCGGAGATAGAAAAAACAATGCAGTCAAATGCTGTTTCAAGTGTTGATTTACAGGCCATTCAAAGGATGACAGATTCGATTGTAAACAAATTTTTACATGATCCGACGCTTGTTTTAAAAGGTTACGGCATTCACAGGGATAAGTCCGTTTATTTAGATGTTGCTAGAAAGTTGTTTAAGCTAGACAAATAAAAAGACCTTTGCAGATAAGCGCAGACTTCGAAACGCCACTTTTTGCCCAATTAGCGCTAAAGCTTCACTGAAGTGCCTGTGTCAGGCTCAAATTTTAATCCTCGAAATATTACATATATTCCTGTGGTTAAAATTTTCACCTTCCTTGAACTTGAACAAAAATTAGCGTTTTTCAAAGGCCTTTTTCATAGAAAATTAAAATCAGACGGCAAAGTAAAAAAACCGACTTTTTAACAAAACGGTTTAATAAGAACTAACAACAAAAAGTTAAATTTTAAAAGCTGATGAATTCGGCATATTACGAATTCATCAAGATTGTCATTGGAGGTTTGGTTTGAAAAAAACAGCATTTCTTTTTCCAGGGCAGGGTTCCCAGTCGGTTGGAATGGGACTCGATTTATATCAGGAGTATGATTTTGTCAGGGAACTTTTTGATATGGCGGAGGAGACATGCAGGATAAATTTATCGAAACTCTGCTTTAAAGGTCCAATGGAAGATCTAACAATGACGGTAAATCTTCAACCGGCAGTCACTGTAGTGAATCTTGCATTTCTTGCTGCCATTGAAAAGGAGGGCATAAGGCCGGACGTTTCAGCAGGCCACAGTCTTGGCGAATATAGTGCACTTCGAGCGTCAGGTATTGTTTCAAACCAGGACACATTCGCCCTTGTTTATAAACGAGGGAAACTGATGCATCATGAATCGACAAAACATGTTGGGGCCATGCATGCAATTATCGGCCTGCCCATTGACAAGGTTGACGAAATTGTCAAAGAGGTTCAAAAAGATGGTGTTGTATCCATAGCGAACCATAATACCGAGCTTCAGATAGTTATAACCGGCGCTCCCGAACCGGTTAAAAAGGTTTCTTCCCTTGCAGCTTCACAGGGCGCAAAATCGATCCCTTTAAAAGTAAGCGGTGCCTGGCACAGTGAATTAATAAGAGGAGCGGAAGATAAGTTCAGGGAGTTCCTCGACCCATTTGCTTTCAACAAACCGAAAAAACCGGTGCTTTTTAATGTTACTTCAGATTATGAAACGGATCCCGGAGAGATCAAATCCATTATGGTAAAACAGCTTATAAACCCTGTTCGATGGTATGACTCCATGCGCAAGCTCATTGAAGAAAATGTGGAAGTTTTCGTAGAGGTGGGTCCTGGGAGAGTCCTTACCGGGCTGATAAGAAAGATCCTTCCAAAGAATTATCCGGGAAAAATTTATTCAGTAAATAATATGAAAAGCCTCGAACAATTTTTAACAGACATCTGAGGATGTACTGCCTGCATTGATGTGTATGTGTGAAAAATTTTTCATAGTTATTTGGAAAAATTTTTCACAAAACAATGGTAATTATTTTCCATTATTTTTCATAGAGATTATCTAACTCTTTGATATGAATGAAAGTTTAACAAAGTTGATGGTCTGGCATAAAAACTGCAATAATCGATAGCAGTGTGTTCGAGCGCACACTATTTTTTTCGCATGGTAGTGGGCGACCTTATTAATGGGTCGCCCATGCCTAATCCTTTTTCATCTACCCTCCTTTCGAAAGCTGTGCAAGGAAGTGAAAGGGTTCTGGTTTGCACGGAAAGCACCCTTTGTCCTTTCTTGCGCAGCCTATTTTTAAGCCACTGCTTTTATAGAGGTTGTTAAAAAACGCTCTGTTATCTAAATGTTTTTTCTACAACCACTTATACCGCAAATCCTCATCTCGAAACATATTTATGGAAAGCGGTATAAGCTGATTTTATTTTTTCAATTGCGTTTACCCTGTCTGTAATTTTAGTAAAACTTCCAGGCTATCCAGTCATTCTTCTTTCCATTGTATCTCACTGTCTACAGTCATATCAATTATTTGCAACTTAATACCTAAAACAAAAAACGTTTCGTAAAAAGTAACGCTGATGGTGCCCGCAGGAAATGCCCTTGGGGTGCTAAGTAGTCTGCCGCAGGCGGACAATATACCCCCGCTAAAAATCAGCGGGATAAAAAGGCGCAGCGGTTTTTTAGGGACGAGGCAATACATGTAGTATGCCGAGTGTCTCAAAAACCGCTGCAACGCAGTAGATGGGACTTTTTACGACGCCATCATTAAGGCCGGTTGGTCAGGTACACACCTGAACAGACAAATATGGTTCCTATGAAAAGGGACAGGGTTATTGGCTCTTTAAGGATTAGAAAGGCAAGTATGATAGCGGTTATAGGCACAAAATTGATGAAAAGGCTCGCTCTCGTGGGACCGATTTTTTTTATTCCTTCATAATACCATACAAAACCGAGAACTGTGCCGAAGAATCCCAGATAAAATATACTTATCCATTCACTGATCATATAGTGCCGCAAGTCGCTCAGCATTCCTTCAAACAAGGCAGGGATAAACAGGCAGGCAGTTCCGATGATTGCGGAATATGTCACTGAAGCAAGGGGCGAAAGGTCGGACATAACAGCTTTTCCAATCAAAGAATAACAAACCCAGCTGGCTACACAGCAGAAAATAAAAAACTCTCCTAAACCCAGGCCGCCGTTTATGATGCCATTTATATCTCCCCTTGATATAACAATCACGGCGCCGGTGACCGAAATCAGGACTCCGGCGAATTTAAGCAGTGTAAGCCTTTCCCTGAAAATAAGCCAGGAGAGGAGGGTTATGAATATCGGGTTGTTGGCGATGATAATGGATGCACGACCAGCGTCGATTAACCTTAGTCCTTTGAAAAAAAAGACGTTATATGCGAACACACCTGTGAGTCCCAGGAGAATCACCGGAAAGATCTGTTTCTTACGTATTGCCGGGAAACTCCCTTCAATTTTCCAGGTTATCAGGATAAGAAAAAATGATGCTGTCAAAAACCGCAGAAAAGAAGCTGAAAACGGTCCTACGTTTTGGGCAAGAACTTTGCCGGCTATAAACGTCCCGCCCCAGAAGGCAGCGGTCAAAAACAGTTTTATATAAACAATCATTTAATTTTCCCCTTGGTATAACAAATGCCGGATTCACCTACCATAAATATACACGGCCTTCAAGGATTACTAAATAGATGATATCAGGGTAAGCGCGGTTAGAAAATAATGTTACCTATAAACGCTTTCTTTTAGCCTGATTTTGTTATTTCAAATGCGTTTACCCTTAATATGATGTGTAGGGGGGTGATAAATCTAAACCCCTAAAATTGTTAAAAGTGACCGGGGAGGGTCTTGACACTGCTTGACATATTCCCTTAATTTCGGTATTTTTTAAAAATGTTTTGATAAAAAGAACTCGCCTTAAAATTAATTACGGATATAATAAGTTTTTCGGATAAAAGCGATGAATATTTCATCATTAGTCAATCGCCATTTTATGTCGTACAGTGACAAGATATCACAGATTTTTGAAGGCTTAATTTTTATAGGATATTCTCAATGTATCTGTACTTGGGTGATATTTGGTTTTCAGTCAAATAACCCCAAGCAACTACCTTGGAATTACCTATCCCTTGACACATCCCACCAAATCATATATTAATCTTATAACTCTCTTAAATCACACTTGATCTCGTACTGAATTACATAAATTATACCTGAAATAACTTCATTCTCAATCCGACAGTAACTTTTCAGTATATATCATCTTCTGTTAACACCCAACCTGTAAAAGGGATCATCATGCCCAAAGAACAAAAAGTCACTCGCAAACTCAGGGCAATTCTCAGTGCTGATGTGAAAGGGTACAGCCTTTTAATGGCAGATGATGAAGCTCTTACCATTCAAACCTTGAAACAGTACCGTGGTATTATGTCGAGGCATATCGAACAATATAACGGTCGTGTTGTTGATGCTGTGGGTGACAACCTATTGGCAGAGTTTGGCAGTGCGGTAGATGCGGTGCAATGTGCCGTTGAAATTCAGAAGACACTCAAAGATAAGAATGATAGCCTGCCCCATGACAAAAGGCTTCAGTTCCGTATTGGAATTAACATCGGTGATGTCGTGCAGGATGAAGATCGCATTTATGGGGACGGTGTGAACATTGCTGCAAGAATAGAAAGTCTTGCTGATCCCGGTGGCGTGTGTGTTTCACGCAACACCTATGATCAGATCAGGGATAAAGTGAAGTTAGGTTATGAATATCTTGGGGAGCATAGTGTCAAGAATATCAAGCATCCGGTGAGGGTCTATCGAGTGATAATGGAGCCACCATCGGCTGAAGTAAGCATGGATCGGAAGATCTCATCCGTGAATATACTCCTTCCTCTACCTGATAAGCCTTCAATTGCGGTGCTTCCTTTTATCAATATGAGCGACGACACCAAGCAAGAATATCTTGCCGATGGAATCACAGAAAACATCATCACGGCTTTATCTAAAATCCCTCAGGTATTCGTTATTGCCCGCAATTCCACTTTTACATACAGAGGCATCGCGGTTAAAGTGCAGAAGGTAGCCCGTGAGCTTGGAGTTCGTTTTGTGATGGAAGGTAGTGTTCAGAAAGCAGGCGAAATGGTACGTATCACAGTCCAACTCATTGATGCAATCAGCGGACATCACCTTTGGGCTGAGCGCTATGATCGCAATCTAAATGACCTTTTCTCCATGCAAGACGAGATTACTCTAAAAGTGGTGGTCGCCCTTCAGGTAGAATTGACAGATGGTGAACAAGCCCGAGTGCGCCATAAATCAACTGTAAACTTGGATGCTTGGGGCTATTGGGTAAAAGCTTACGATCTTTTCGAACAGCATACTAAAGAGGGTAACGCTAAAGCACGTGAGCTGTTAGATCAATCTCTGAAAATTGACCCCCGATACGCTAATGCGTTAGCCCTGAAAGCCGTGACATACTTCCAGGACATTCACTTCGGATATACCGATTCTCCGGTTGAATCTTTCATGCAGTCTGTCGAGCTTTGTCAAAAGGCTTTGACCATTAATGACTCTGAGCCGGACAGCTTAGCACTTTGGGGCCTCCTCCAGACCGCCCAAGGACAGTATGATGAAGCCATTAAATTTGGAAGACAAGCGCTGGCTTTGGGTCCCAATAATGCTGAAGTTCATGCCATACTGGCGGTTATCATGCACTATGCTGGCAAAAGCAAAGAAGCTATCGGACTTCTCAAAAAAGCTATACGCCTCCATCCAAACTATCATTTCTGGTATTCGGTATACTTGGGGTCAGCGTACATAGAGACTCAAGAATACGACTTGGCGCTTTCCGCATTCGATGATGTTATTGCCAGGGCAACGCATCATACATGGGGCTTCACCTTGTCAGCTGTAGTTTATATGAGGCTTGGTCGAAAAGAAAAAGCAAAGAGTCAAATAGTTAAGGCTTTGGCGTTGAACCCCGAACTTACTCTCGAAAGTTTATCAGGGGGGAATCTCCATAAAAATCCCAGGACTTGGGAGCGCGTTATGGACGATCTTCGACAAGCTGGTTTGAAGTAATGTGTATAAAGATACCTGCAATCACAGGCTTTTGAGGCTTTAGAATCTTGCCATATCTCCAACACATCGGTATAAATTGCCCGGTCGAAAAAGTTGTGATATTGATGGTATCTGCAGTTGTGCAAAGGTGGTAATGATCTCCATATAACTAAAGGGAAATGGATAGATTTATCGGAAGAACTATAACGGATTATTATGCGACTACATTTTTATCAAATAAAATTGATTGGTACGTCATGAGTGGAATCGTATTGTTGACTATGGCAATAATCTTCTCC
>JAUWOH010000412.1 GCA_030612225.1 Desulfobacteraceae bacterium | reverse complement strand
GCAACGGCCGGGGTACATGATCATAATTCCGCTATGGGGTTGTTTATATTTATGGTTTTTATGAGCTTGCAAATCAACCTGGCCCTGGCCATTTTTAACATCCTTCCGATTGCCCCTCTGGATGGATCAAAAATATTATCCGGGCTTTTACCAGACAACTACAGAGAGATAATATATTTTCTGGAGCGCTACGGTCCTTTTATCCTCATCGGATTAATAATATTCGGGCGGGTTACAGGGGTATCTATTCTTGGTGGAGCAATTTGGCCATTTGTTAAATTTTTTAGCAAAATCTTTGCGGGAATATAGGATAAAGGCTCCATTTACTTTCAGGACAACTGAAATTTCCCTTTCAGCCGTCAGCCTTATTAAAATGCTGTGTATCTTCAAAAGTCAGAGGGTCGGAGGTAAGCTCAGCCGTGAAATGGATCCTAACAAGCGGTCAGCAGTACCTTTAATATACTTTTTACACAAAATAATCAGGCACTTTACCTCAGCGCTTATACGTTAAAAATATAATAGATGACTTTTAATTGAATCGGGGAAAGTATGTTTGAACAAGTCCAAGCTGCTAAAGAAAGATTGAAAGGTTATGCCAATGTAACGCCAATTATGGCTTCCCGTACACTAAACCGGTTGGTTGGGGATAAAGTGTATTTCAAGTGTGAGAATCTCCAGAGAATTGGGGCATTCAAGTTTCGCGGGGCATTCAACAGTATCTCTCAACTTTCGAAAGCAGAGAAAGCACGTGGTGTCATTACTTATTCTTCAGGAAATCATGCGCAAGCAGTAGCTTTGGTCGGTCAAATGATGAATATTCAAACAACAATCGTAATGCCGAACAATGCTCCTGCAACAAAGCGGGCAGCTACCCAAGAGTACGGGGCAACTATCGTTGAATACGATCCCGACAAAGCGAACCGTGAGGATATCGCAAAGGAACTTGAAGCCATGAACGGCTATACTATGATTCCGCCCTTTGACCATAAGGACGTAGTAGCAGGTCAAGGGACTGCCGCTTTGGAGATGTTTGAGGAGATTGGCAATCTCGATATGTTACTGGTTCCTTGCGGCGGAGGTGGGCTGTTGAGCGGTTCGGCTATTTCCGCCAAAGGAATGTCACCGAATTGCCGGGTAATCGGCATCGAACCGGAACTCGCTGACGATGCGACCAGGTCGTTTCAAACAAAAAAGCTTCACAGTGTAAAAAATCCGCCTACTATTGCTGACGGAACCCGCACACCGTCGTTAGGTAAAATAACATTTCCGTTGGTGCTGGAGTATGTGGACGATATGAAAACAGTTTCAGAAGAAGCAATTATAGAAGCTGTCAAATTTCTGTTTTACCGAATGAAGCTTGTAGTTGAACCGTCAGGTGCACTTGGGCTGGCGGCCCTGCTGAGTCGGGCGGTGATGCCAAAAGGACGGATTGGAATCATTTTAAGTGGCGGCAACATAGATTCTGCTACAATGATGACGATCTTAAACTCCTGAACAGATCGGGATCAGAGCATGATCTGATTTGTAATAAGGGTTCGCGCAGGTAAGCGTAGACTACGAAAATAACTACACATTTACAAGGATCTATCGCAATGAAAATTACTGTTTTGAATGGAAGCCCAAAGGGCATAACAAGTGTTACAATGCAGTATGTTCACTACATCAGCAAAGAGTTTCCACAGCATGAGCTTAAAATTCTTAACATCTCTCAAAGGCTTAGAAAGATTGAAAAAGATGCACAGGCTTTTCAGGATATTCTTGATGAGATCAGTTCTTCAGATGGTATTTTGTGGGCTTCTCCTGTTTATTATTTGCTTGTACCTGCCAATTATAAGAGATTTATTGAGCTGATTTCAGAAAAAGGCGCAGGAGATGTTTTTCATAATAAGTACACAGCATTTTTGACGACATCAATTCATTTTTTCGATCACACGGCTCACAATTATATGAATGCTGTTTGCGACGATCTAAATATGAGATACATAGGATCGTTTTCTGCAGATATGTATGATCTGCGAAAACCAGAAGAAAGAGAAAGACTACGTCTGTTTGCTGGAAACTTTTTTGACACGATTGGAAACAATGCTCCAATCTTAAAAAGTTACCTGCCACTGACCTGGCGAAATTTCAAATATACTTATGGTGAAGCAAAGAGCAAGACAGATGCAGGCAACAAGAAGGTTTTGATTGTGACTGATAGCGAAAATCAACAAACAAATCTGGGGAGAATGATTGAAAGATTCAAAGCATCCTTTTCCACCGAAATTGAAATGATCAATTTGCGGGATCTACATATTAAAGGATCATGTTTGGGCTGCATTCATTGCGGGTATGATAATCAATGCGTATATGAAGGTAAGGATGACTATATCGATTTTTATAATACAAAGGTAAAGACTGCTGATATACTTATTTGGGCAGGTAGGATTAAAGACAGGTATTTATCTGCAAGATGGAAAACATTTTTTGACAGATCTTTTTTTAATGGTCATACGCCATCGTTAATTGGAAAACAGATAGGGTTTATCATTTCAGGCCCTTTAAGCCAGATACCTAACCTCAGGCAAGCCCTGGAAGCTTATGTAGAGATCCAACATGCCAACCCTGTTGGTTTTGTAACCGATGAATATGGAGATTCGACTGAAATTGACAGCCTGTTGCAGAATTTCGGAAAGTGTCTTGTTCAGTTTGCCAATAGCGGTTATGTCAGGCCAAATACTTTTCTTAGCGTAGGCGGGAGAAAGCTTTTTAGAGATGATATTTGGGGAAGACTTCGCTTTCCATTCAGGGCTGATTATGTGGCTTATAAAAAACTTGGGGCATATGATTTCCCGCAGAAAGAATATAAAACGCGAATTCAAAATGCAATAATGTTACTTCTATCAAAATTACCATCATTCAGAAAAGAAATTAATAAGAGGATGAAAAAGGAAATGATAAAGCCGCTTCAGAAGGTGCTTGAGAAGTGAACAAAAGTTATAGTATTAGCTGGGGCCGTTTTATGTATTGTTTAAAAAAAGAATATAGGTTTTTAGCTAACAAATTGTGTAAGCGTTCACGGGTTCAAAGGTTCAGAGGTTCAAGGTTCCATTTTCGTTCCCGGACTGCACTTGGAACGTGTATTTATGAGAAAAGCGTCATCTTCGACATGCCTAATCTAAAATTTGGAGCCAAATTGGCAATTACTT
>JAUWOH010000202.1 GCA_030612225.1 Desulfobacteraceae bacterium | reverse complement strand
GACTTGATGGGGCCCAGCATGGATTTGACTTCAGCATTGACATCGCCGAACTTTTTTTTCAGATAGTACATTGTGGTGGAGTAAATCCCTCTACCCTTACCCAGAATAACCGATGGACCACCGAATCTCTTCTTGCCCTCTTTACCAAAGGCTTCAGGATTGGTAGTGAGAATATAATAAAGCGGCGGGATCTTTGTATCATTGTTAAACTTTTTCTTCTTCCCATCTTTTTTAAGCCTTTTGACTTCAAAAGTACCGCTTGTATCCGCCGGCGCAAACATTTCAGATTGCGCAACTGCGATATACAGATCCTTGCCCGGCTCGATAGCACCTTCTATGGTAACCTTATCGCCGGCTTTGTATTCGGCAGCAGATATTGTAGCCGCAGCCAGGGTATTGGCTGGCACTGCTATAACAAAGGCAGCTGCAATAAGTAACACACTAAATAAAGGTAATAACTTTTTCATTTGTCCCTCCTTTTAAAGTTAATAAAATTATTTTCCAATTTATAAAAACCGACCCCCCTTTCTTTTTTTGTAACCGTTCACGGGTTCAACGTTCAAAGGTTCAGGGTTGTCTTTCTACTCATTCCGGCGTTCTATGCCTTCTGGTAGTGTGCAAGAACCAGAAAAGATGCTCCCTATTATTATCTCTGATGCGGTATCTGTCTCTGGCCATCGGTCACTCAATGTCCCGCAACGAATTGCGGGAACGAGGACAACCTCTGAACCCTGAACCTCTGAACCAGTGAACGGTCAACTTTTTTTTAATTTAAAATATTTTATTGCTAAAAGTGCTCCAAGCTCACTACAGACGGTCCCGATTACCAGAAAAAGGGCAAAATCCCATATCGAAAAAAGGTTTTCACCAAATAAATAAAAAGATGATAGACTCAATAGAAAGTAAGTGATTATAACGTTTAAAACGCCTGCGCTAATAGAAGATAACTGTTTATACTTTAAGGTATCCCTTGTTTTGTCTATCAGAGAATACCCGGTCATTGCCGTATTAAATGCAATTATCCAAGGTACAAACGGCACAACGCGGTATAACTCAATGAAAACAGCAAGAAACATAACAAGAACGGCCACACCGAACACACCTGTAAAAATAGAATAAGCGATCTTACCCAGCAAGGGGGCCTTTTTCTTTAGATTAATCATTATGCTCCGGATATAACCTTAAACTATGAAAGAGTAAGCAAGCTATATGCCATTAATAGTTAAAAATAATCATTAAATTAAAAATACTTAATCATTAAATCAATTAATGTTTATAAATCAGCGTGATACAGCCTTATTATCTATAACGAAGCGGGGAGAGGAAAAAAATATTTAGAGAGTCGGCATGAAAAAATATTGCATAAAAAAACTTGCACGAGTTAATGATCTTGAAAATAAGCTTTAAATCAAATATGATATATTAGCGCAATGATATTATATCTATGCATGAATAATATTGCAGTTTATTACAAAATTTACTTTTAGGCAGGACTTGGTACAGTAAGGAATTAAGCTGAACATTCTAATATCATAGAAATAAATTATATTTTTAATATAGACTTTTGCATTTGCAGCATTTAAGTTTGATAAGCTCGTAAAAAGTCGCTACTCCGATAAAAACCGTAGTCCTTAGTATTTACAACTACATGAAAATACAACATTCCTGCTTCGTAGGAATATCAATAAATACCTTTTTGGGCATTTAAGGAAACCATCAAGATTATTTTTTATGCTGGTATGAATATTGCTTAGCAGTTATAGGTTAAAGTTATTCTTTCATAATAGAAATTATTCCGTTATTACGCAACAATATGCGAGGAATTAGACCCAAAGGGGATTAAGTTTTAGGTTTTATGTTAATGATATTATCTGTTCTAAAAGAAACTTAAGACTTAAAACGTTTCGTCAAAATTAAATGTTAACGAATTAATCATAACTTACATATATTATTAACGAAAGTCTTATTTTTTCTTGATAAATGAAATTGGAGGATTGTTATGGAGAAAGAAATTTACAGTTTATGTTTTATGTGTTCAGTGCGCTGCCCTATTAAAGTTTACGTTAAGGACGGCCAGGTTAATTTTATCGAAGGCAATCAACATGTGGCCGGCATGGAGGGAAGCCTGTGCCCTAGAGGATCCGCTGGGATCTCGTTGCTTTATGACGATGAAAGAGTGAAAGATCCGATGATCCGGGTGGGTGAACGGGGTGAAGGTCACTTCAGAAAGGTCAGTTGGGATGAAGCCCTGGACTATGTGGCTGATAAGCTTAAGCCCATTATTGAAGAACATGGAGGGCATAGTCTCGTTATCGGAGAGCGAACGCAACTGGCCACCCATGTCACCAAGACCTTCTTAAAAGCGATCAAATCGCCTAATCAGTTTACTCACGACGCTCTTTGCAAAGGCTCTGTGAACACGGCCTGCCGCTCTCTTTTCGGCTATACGGACGCCCAAATGGGCATGGATGTCGGAAATACAAAGCATCTCGTGCTTTATGGTCGCAATATTTTTGAATCGGTTCAAGTAAAAGAGGTTAACAACCTAATGAAAGCCATGGGAAATGGAGCTGAGCTAACTTACATCGATCCAAGGGTCACTATAACTGCGACTAAGGCTCGACGATACTGGATGATCCGCCCGGGCACTGATCTTGCACTTAATTACGCCCTTATTCATGTGATACTGAAAGAAAGATTATACGACGCGGAATTTGTCAACAGGTGGGTAATAGGTTTATCCGAGCTTCAGGATTTTGTGAATCCCTATACACCGGAATGGGCTGAAAAAGAAACGGGGATTGCCGCCGGAGCTATGATTGACCTGGCAAGGAGAATAAGCAAAGTCAAGCCCAATGTTATCTTCAACTTCGGGTATCGAGGCGCCAACCATCCTGACGAAATATACTTCCGCCGGTCCATCATGATACTCAACTCCCTTATGGGAAGTGTTGAGTCAAAGGGAGGTTTCTTTTTCAAAAAAGGTCCGGGGGAAGAAGGTGGAAAGCCTGCAAGAAAGCTTACGGAACAAAAATTCCCTAAAATTGGAGTTCCGCGTTTTGACAAGGTTGGAACCCCTGACTTTCCACTGCCTGATCCAAATCATGGTGTCGGTCAAATGCTGCCCAACGCTATCTTAAACGAAGATCCTTATCCAATAAAAGCCTTAATTGCCTTTCGTTTTGATCCTTTGATGTCCATACCTGATACCAATCTTACAAAAAAAGCATTGGAAAAACTTGATCTGATTGTGTCCATAGATATCAACTACAGTGATATTGCATGGTATTCTGATGTTATCCTTCCGGAGTCCACCTATCTTGAACGAACTGATTCCATTCAACAGATGAATGGCCCCAAACCACAGATGTTTTTAAGGAGACAGGCTGTTCCTCCGCGCTATAACACCCGCGAGGGAGCTATGATACTTAAGCAGATTGCAGATCGTATCGGTACAGGAAAATATTTTCCCTATGAAAACATGGAAGACCTTGTAAGCTGGCAACTTGAAGGAACCGGTTTTAAAATTGATGACTTCGATGCCAAGGGATTTGTGGCATACGGAAAGAGAAAGATCTTCTGGGATAGAAAAGACGGAATCAAATTTAAAACCCCTTCCAAAAAGATCGAATTCAAATCATCTCTTTTGGAGGACGCGGGATTTGAGTCATTTCCCAGCTATGAACATATGCCCTCACCACCAAAGGACCACTTCAGACTTGTGGTCGGCCGAAGTGCCATCCATACACACGTATCCACCCAGAACAACCCTTACTTGAATGAATTATGTTCGGAGAATACGCTCTGGATCAATTCTAAGAAAGCAGAAGAGCTTGGCATCAGTGACGGTGATTTGGTGGAAATAGCTTCTAAAGTGGGCAAGGGTACGATCAAGGCATACGTAAGCGATCTCATCCATCCGGAAGCTACTTTTATGTTTCACGGTTTTGGCCATGAGTCGGAACGAGCGACCCGTTCTTATCAGAAAGGTGTCAATGATTCACTGCTTATAGAGAATATTTCGGATATGATCGGTGGAAGCCCGGCGCTTCACCAAACCTTCGTATCCGTTAAGCCGGTATAACCGAATTAATTATTGCGAATTTCGCTCTGGCAGTTGAATAACGGAGCAAAAAGTTGCAAATATTCAGTCTTCAATCATTAAGGGAGGAAAATAATGAGCAAATACTTTATGTTGCAGGATCAACAGAAATGTATCGGTTGTCATTCTTGTGAAATTGCCTGCAAGACCACGAAATCTTTACCTGCGGGATCGAGACCATGCCAGGTAATCACTGTTGGGCCTAAATTCTTTAACGGCAGGCCGCGGGCATCTTATATCTTTATGCCTTGTTTCCACTGTGAAAATCCCTGGTGTGTAGCTGCCTGCCCCACAGGCGCCATGCAGAGAAGGCCCAAAGATGGAATTGTTTTTATAAATCATGAGGTCTGTGTAGGTTGCAAAACCTGTATTTCCGCATGCCCCTGGGGCGCACCGCAATGGAACCCGGATATAGGCAAGGTTGTTAAATGTGATTACTGTATGGATCGTATTGATAAGGGGCTTAACCCGGTATGTGTTACAGTATGCTTAACTCACTGTTTAAGTTTTGACGTAACAGAGAAAATGCCATTGCTCAAGCGGGAGCGTTATGCCAAAGCTATGGCCTCCACCAAAGGCACGTCAAGTTTGGAATAATTTACATGCTCATTGCGCACGGTTTATGAAAAAGGCTTTGGGAGAAAAACTTTGGGGCTTGGACCTGTTTGCCCCGCAACTCCATGATGATAGCACTCACAGGTCACGGTTGTGAAACGCATAGTTCAATTTTTTATGGAAGTTCGGTCTAATCAAATCAAAAATAGGAGTACGATTAATGAATGTAGCGGCAATTGACTCGATCCTGTCAAAGTTTCCGGAAATAAAAGGGAGCCTCATCGGAATTCTTCATGAAGTACAGAATCATTTCCACTACCTGCCTGAAGGAGAGTTAAGGTACATATCCAAAAAGACCAAAATACCGATTACTCAAATATACAGCATCATTAATTTTTATAACCGTTTCAGCCTTAAACCAAAGGGAAAGAACGAAATATGCGTATGCCTGGGTACCGCCTGCCACGTCAAGGGTGCGGAAAAAGTCATGAATGAAATCAGTGCAAAACTTAAAATCGGCAAAGGGGAGACAACGGATGATATGAAGTTTTCCCTGGATGAAGTCCGATGCATAGGTGCCTGCAGTTTGGCTCCCGCAGTTGTTGTGAATGAAGATACCCATGGAATGGTTTCCCCTAAACAGGTTACGACAATTTTAAGTAAATATAAAGATTGATGAATTCGTAAAAAGCTATGCTATGCCGTTTTGCGGCACTGCAATCGAAATTAACTTGTTAATTATATCAAGAGGTTATAATTTAGCTGTTTGAAAGATATTGCAAATACTAGATACAACTATTTGAATATCGAATATCGAACAAGGAATTTCGAATGACGAAGTGTGGAATCTCTACGCTCTATCTCTTAAATATTAAAAATGGTAGAATACCTTACTTCGACATTCATTATTCCTTGTTCGATATTCTGCGGTTCAAAACAAACTCGTAAGCTTGATTTTAATTAAAATAACTTGTCAATCATATTAAAAGGTTATGATTCAGTTATTTGAAAGTCTGATTTATCAAGATTAAGGCCTAAACTATGACTAAAAAAA
Source organism: Desulfobacteraceae bacterium (assembly GCA_030612225.1). Classification (GTDB taxonomy): domain Bacteria; phylum Desulfobacterota; class Desulfobacteria; order Desulfobacterales; family JAUWMJ01; genus JAUWMJ01. Next base: position 488 of record JAUWOH010000202.1, on the reverse strand, counting down.
AGAGCAAAGAAATCATCATTAGTATCTGTACAGGCACCGGAGGCATTGCTGCCGGAGGAAACAAGGTAATCGAAGCCTTTGATGCCGCTTTTTCGGAAAACAAACTTAGCGCAAAGTTTGAACCAAGAACCCATAAAGTTGGATGCCGCGGTTTTTGTGCAAAAGATGTTCTGGTGGATGTCTCGGTTGGCGGCAAGACGGAAACATACCAGTTTGTTACTCCTGAAAAGGTCGATAAGATTGTAGAAGAACATATCATCGACGGGAAACCGATTAAGAAATGGCTGGTTAAGCAGGACTACCATGATTTTCACAGCAAACAACAAAAGCTGGTACTTGCCAACTGTGGCAAGATTGATCCTGAATCGATTGACGAGTATATCGCTACGGGAGGATACAAATCAGCTGCAAAAGCCCTTAAAACAGATCCCGATGATATCATCGATATTATTAAGGAATCAGGTCTTCGAGGCCGTGGAGGAGGAGGT
>JAUWOH010000020.1 GCA_030612225.1 Desulfobacteraceae bacterium | reverse complement strand
AGCCTAAATGCAAAAGGCAACTCCCACATACGGCCACTCGCCAACTGTACCCTTTGCACCAGCTGAATTCATCAGATGAAAGCTCTGCATATCCGCATCCTGCGGCAGACCTGAAACAGCCTATCTGGTAAACAATGCCATTAGGATTAGCAAATGTGTGCTGGTGAGCACCCTGCATTTCGATGCGTTCAGCCGGGCTTGTAATTATCCGACGGCACTGGCGGCAGAGAATGTATTCTTCTATGTCCGGTTCTTTTTCTTTTGTTTCATCCTCAACTATGTGACCGGGCTTTTCATCACCATATTTCTCAGACGGGTGTCGAAGAAAATAACTGGTGTTGGTATCACTTATAATCATTTCCTGATTAAGATTGTCCGTTGCTTGTTGTTTGTTGTGAGAGACCTTTGCAAAACTGAAATGTTTTGAAATTGGCTCAAATTATATTCGGGCGGTCAGAATTGACGTTATTCATCTTTTCAAATACCTTGTACAGTCCCTGCGTTCCGAGATTTTCAAACCCAAGGGATACTGCTGAGAGATAAAACTGGTTTGCAAGAGCCAGGCCGGGAAGAGATAGTTTCATCCTTTTCGCTTCTTCCAAGGCTATTCCCATATCCTTAATAAAATGCTTGATAAAAAAGCCTGGTTTAAAGTCTCTCTTTGCTATTCTTCTTCCCAGATTATTTATGGACCATGAAGCTGCCGCTCCCTTTCCTATAACATCTATTACTTCGTCAAGGTTTATCCCGCTTTTATAGGCGTACAGGAGGGATTCTACCACACCTGTCATGGTTCCGGCAATGAGAATCTGGTTGCTCATCTTAGTATGCTGACCGTTTCCCGCCTTTCCCATGTAAGCGATATTTTTTCCCATTATCCTGAAAAATGGAAGAGCCTTTTTATATGCACCAAAATCTCCACCAACCATAATAGCCAAAGTTCCTTCTACAGCACCAACATCACCTCCCGAGACAGGGGCATCGAGAGCAGAAATACTTTTCTTTTTGGCCTCGGCATAAATTTTTTCAGCAAGTACCGGACTGGAAGTGGTCATATCAACTATGATAGAGTCGTCGCGCATATTTTCAAGCACTCCGTTTTTTCCAAGGATTGTCTCTTCAACATCTTTAGGATATCCTACAATTGAGAAGATAATATCGCTTTTCCCGGCCATTTCACCGGCAGAATCGACCCAGGCAGCTCCTTTATTAATCAGGTCCGAAGCCTTTTCCTTTGTCCTGTTATATACGAAAACATTGAAACCTGCTTTTACAATATGCATGCACATGGAAGATCCCATAACACCTGTTCCAATCCACCCGATATTTTTAATGCCCATTTTTTATTCCTCCCATATTTTTTTATCCGTTATGCTCAGGCCCAGAGTTTATATTAAAACAGTGTAAGCAAAATACCAAGAAAAAACGTTTTGGTAAAGTATTTAGCTGGGCGGTTTTTCCACATTTTTTTGTGCGAAAACCGCCCAGCTCCTTTATTGCTTTGACTTGCAATGCCACTTAACCTGTTTTAATTACAAACGATAAATAGCAATTATACTTATTGCATGAAAGTTGCTGATAGTTATACAATATAAACGACTCGACATGTCAGAGTTATTTGTTTAATGATATTAATCTTATTGTTGACAAAATTGTCTATTTCAAGTTTTAAGAGAACGTAATCTGGCAGGATAGCAGGTCAGGCTTGGAGTGACTTATGTATGAGGGGCTTGTGTAGTCGTAAAATACTATGACTGGAACCCAATATGCCTGCTTTACAAAACCAGGTTTGGGATAGGGGTATACAAAATTTTATTTAGAGTGCATAAATAAAGTTAATTTATATCATGAATATCCAGCAAGTCTTGTTAAAAAATATATTATAAAGCAGGATTGTTACCATGAAGATGTGGAGAAAGCCTCTCGATTTAGACGAGAAATCGCTGCCGCCGGCCGAGATCTATATTATCGAAAGCCGGTGTAAAGGATGTGGCCTTTGTGTGGAATTTTGTCCCCGCGGGGTTTTGAAGATGTCCGATGAGTTTAACCGGAAGGGATATCATCCTCCATTTGTAGAGGAACCTTCTGCTTGTGTGGGGTGCCATTTCTGTGAAGAAGTTTGTCCGGAATTTGCCATTTTCATCGGCGATCAGTAAAAAATCGAGACTTCAGATCTCGCCAAATGGTTGAGTACTCAGCCAATATACTACTTAACGATATCCGGACTTAAAAAATCTGGCTTTGATTTGCCATTTCGAAAAGGGCCGAAGGTGGCCGGAACTTTAAGGGCTTTAGTTTACTTCACCTACCCCTGAAGGGAGGTAAAAAGATTGACATCTCAGAGAGTTTTGACGGGAGAGCATTTTATAAACGGCGATGAGGCATGTACTGAAGGTGCGTTGGCTGCAGGATGCAATTTTTTTGCGGGATATCCTATTACTCCGGCCACAGAAGTGGCGGAGACGATGTCAAGACGGCTTCCAAAGCTGGACGGCACCTATGTTCAGATGGAAGACGAAATAGCATCCATTGCTGCCGTACTTGGTGCGGCCTGGGGCGGAGCAAAATCCATGACTTCCACTTCAGGCCCGGGTTTCAGCCTGATGATGGAAAACATCGGTCTCGGAGTAATAACTGAAACCCCATGTGTTATCGTCAACATTCAAAGGGGAGGGCCATCCACTGGTCTTCCGACCACCTGCGGTCAGGGGGACATCATGCAGGCCAAATGGGGTTCCCACGGACATTATGAAATCATAGCTATCAGTCCGAGTTCCCCCCAGGAAATGTTCGATTTCACAATAAGGGCCTTCAATCTTGCTGAAACCTTTCGTATTCCGGTTCTGATTATGGCCGATGAAGTAGTGGGTCACACCTTAGAGCGCGTTACTATTCCGCCTGCTGAAAAGATTAAGGTCATTAATCGCAAAAAGCCAACAGAGTCTCCTGAAACTTATCTCCCTTACAAAACAGACAGCTCCCTGATTCCTGTTCTGCCCAATGCAGGGGATGGTTACAGGATTCATATTACGGGACTTACCCATGATGAAAGGGGATATCCTGTACCTGATGCCGAAACCCAGGAAATTTTGATAACGCGCCTGATCAATAAAATTCGGAAAAACCGCGATAAAATCATAGATTATGAAGATTATTTTCTGGATGGAGCCAAAATTGTTATCGTAACTTACGGATCTTCCGTCAGGCCTGCGTTAAAGGCCATGCGCGATTTGCGTGAACACGGCGTCAAAGTGGGGTTGCTGAAGCTTAACACTATCTGGCCATTTGCAGAAGATCTTATCAGGAAACTGGCAAAAAAGGTCGAAGCCTTTATAGTTCCTGAGGTGAATTTCGGTCAGATCGCCCTTGAAGTAGAGCGGTGCGCATCCGGCCAAGCCTTTACAAAATTGATTTCCCATCCTGGAGGAGGTATTCATACGCCACAACAGGTCACAGATGGTGTAAAAAAAATTCTGTCTGATTTAGGAAGCAAAAGGAAGAAGAGATGAAACAAAAAGCAAGCAAAAAACCTGACAGACATCCAAAGGACGAGCTCCTAAGGGAAGACCGCATGCCTCATATATGGTGCCCGGGGTGTGGCATAGGAAGTGCTTTTTCATCCTGCATCACAGCTTTAAAGAAAACAGGAATCGATTATGACCGGCTTGCCGTTGTTTCCGGTATCGGGTGCACAGGAAGGGTTGCCGGATATCTTAACCTCGATTCCTTTCATACCACCCATGGCCGGGCGATTCCTTTTGCAACTGGTTTGAAACTGGCAAAACCTGAAATGAATGTCTTTGTCTTTTCCGGTGAAGGTGATCTTTTCTCTATAGGCGGCAATCATTTTTTGCATGCAGCCAGAAAAAATATCGATATTACCGTTATCTGTGTAAACAACATGAACTATGGCATGACCGGGGGGCAGGTCTCGGCCAACACACCGACAGGCGCAATAACATCTACAACTCCTTACGGAAATGCCGAAGTTCCTTTAAACCTTCCTTCCCTGGCAGCAGCATGCGGGGCTGTCTACATAGCACGCTGGCTTTCTCTGGACGTAAGGCGACTTGCTGAATCAATTCTTGAAGCCCTGTTAAAGCCGGGTTTTTCCTTTGTAGAAATACTTGCTCCATGTCCTACTGCATTCGGACGGCGCAATAGTCTTGGTAGTGCTCTGGATATGAACAAGCTTTACAAAGAAAACAGTGTTATCAGAAACGGAGTTCATCCCGATGAAACAGTGATTGAGGAAGGAAAGAAAATGGTCCTCGGAAAATTCATCGACAAAGAGCGCCCCACCTTTTTGGACAGGCTTTCTAAAACATCAGAACTAAAGAGCACTGCCTGGCCAAAAAAGGAGATGGCAGCACAGCGTTAGGAGGGAAATAAGCGTTAAGTTATTTTTAAATCGGATGGACTGAGGAAGGTTTGCTGAAAAAAATAAACATCGAACATCGAACGTCCAACATCGAATGTTGAATGGAAAAAGATGAAGAAACAGAAATAGTCGTTAAGTGTTCGGTATTGGTTTTTTTATTCAATATAAAAAATTATTTGAGGAGCGGAGCGACATCATTATTCGACGTTCGACCTTCGATGTTCGATGTTGGACGTTCATCTTTAAAAACAACTTAGCGCTTATGGGAGGGATTATGGCCGCTAAAAGTGAATATAATGAGATAATTATTACAGGATTCGGTGGTCAGGGGATTATTCTTTCAGGAAATATTCTCGGAAAAGCTGCGACCCTTTTCGAGAAAAAAAATGCAACCCTCATACAATCATACGGGCCTGAGGCCCGTGGTGGCGCATGTGCCGCACAGGTAGTAGTTTCTACTGAGGCTATTGAGTATCCTTATATAGAAAAACCCCGCATTATAATCTGCATGTCCCAGGAGGGATTCAATATAAACGTCCCGAAGCTGGTTGAAGGGGGGCAGCTTTTTACAGATTCCGGTCTTGTAAAAATTGATCCCGATATTATTCCAAAGGACGTTAAAACCTGTTCCATACCAGCCACGGAATTTGCCGAAGAAATGGGTGTAAAGATGATGGCAAACATTATCATGCTGAGCTTTGCAATTGCCGTTACGAAACTGGTATCTTACGATTCGCTCAGGCAGACAATCGAAATTTCAGTTCCAAAGGGAACTGAAAAGAAAAATCTGGCCGGTATGGAAAAGGGCTTTCAATACGGTCTTGATCTGAAAGCAGAAGGGAAGTAAAACGGCATGACCTCCAAAAAAGGCATACTTATCATCGGAGCCGACCTTCAGGGATTGCAGGCAGCCTTAACTTTAGCCCACCTTGGCAGAAATGTGACCCTTATCGACAAAAACATCGAAATTGCCGCATTACCAGAAAACTGGAGTGATAAGGGAAAGCGCTGGAATCAATACCTTTACACCCAGGTTCTTTATCATCCTCTTATAGAATTATTAACACAAACCGAAATGACGCAGCTTAAAGAAGCCGGGGGAGAGGTCAAGGCTGGATTAATACAAGGACCCATGTGGGTTTCCCCTGACCTGTGCGTAGATTGCGGAAAATGTCTTGTATCATGCCCTGTTGAGTTTTCAAATGGCTACAAACCTTTATTCGAACTGTCAGGTCCTTCAACTATGACCATTGACAAACGTAAGATTGCTCCATGCAGAGCGGCCTGCCCCATAGGTATGAATCCGCAGGGTTATATTGCCCTGATTGCCCAGGGAAGATTTGAAGAAGCGTACGAACTAATCTGGGCCACAAACCCTCTTCCCGGAATATGCGGGAGGGTATGTCATCATCCTTGTGAAACGGCGTGCCGTCGTCAGGAAATCGACGAACCTGTTGCCATCTGTGCTTTAAAACGTTTTGCTGTAGACGAGGTTGGAAAGAAGAAAAAAAAGCCGGGTACATGTGATACTTCTTCTCCTGAAGGGCCACGAGTTGCAGTTATAGGATCAGGACCCGCAGGACTGACGGCAGCATACGATCTTGCAAGAGCAGGATTTTGTCCAACCATTATAGAGGCTGAAAAAAAACCGGGAGGTCTTTTGTTACATGGAATTGCGCCATATCGCCTTCCAAGGGAAATTATTAAAAAAGAGATAGCTCAAATATTGGACCCAGGTGTTGACCTCAGGCTTAATTCTCCTGTGAATTCCTATAAGGATATTGAAAAATTGAAAGCCGAAGGCTTTCGTGCCATTTTACTGGCCACAGGTGCTACAAAAGATCTCAGGATGCAAATAAAGGGTGAGGATCTGAAAGGAATCTATGGCTGTGTTTCTTTTCTAAAGGATTTGTGGAAAGGAAAAAAAATCAAGTCACCTGGAAGGGTCGTAGTAATAGGTGGAGGAAATGCTGCTATTGAGGCAGCCCGGGCAAGTGTGCGCCTCGGAGCCAAATCCGTTACCATTATTTATCGTCGTACAAGAAAAGAGATGCCCGCTGATCCCCATGAAATTGATCAGGCTTTGGAAGAAGGAGTAAAACTAAGGCCCCTTACCATTCCTGTTGAGTTTGAGGGAAGAGGCGATGGATTGGCGCAAGTCAAGTGCATAAAGATGAAGCTTGGAGATGTGGATGCTTCGGGGCGGCCAAGACCGATTCCTGTGGATGGATCCGACTTTTTTATAAACGCAGACACTGCAATTGTCAGCATTGGCCAGAAGGCGGATATTTCCTATGGCGTTGGAGGAGATTTAAAACTAAATCAAAGGGGCGCAATAGAAGTAGAAGCAGATGGCCAGACAAACATTTTTGGGGTTTACGCTTCAGGAGATGTTGTCTCAGGCCCATCCACCGTTGTGGAAGCTATGGCATCAGGGCGAAGGGCTGCAAGGACAATTATTTATGCTCTGAAACCCGATACGGTTCCTGACGGGGAAGAAGAGCCTGAATTTTCCAGCCTGGAATATGATCCCATCTTAAAAGATACCCCGACTAAAAAGCGTAGAGCTCCTTTTCATAGAAAAATATCCGAGCGGGTAAAGGATAAAAATGAGGTTATCGGCTCCTTTACAATGAAAGATGCAATTAATGAAGCCTCCAGGTGTCTTCAATGCGGAGTTTGCAGCGAGTGCCTTCGATGCGAGGCTGCCTGTGATTTGAACGCTATCAGCCATGACAGGACAGCAATACAAAGGACATTGCATTTTAGCAAGGTCATCTTTTCCGACAAAGTACAGACACCATCCAAAATCGAATCTTCACGAATGATCCGAATTGAACGTTTTGGAAAAAAAGACTCTTGGGCAAAAGCAGTTGTGGCAGGGCGCGCTGCCGCAGTAAAAGCCTTAGCAGGAACAACTCCTGTCACAGTCGAGCCAACTTTCCACAAAAGACTTGGTGACGGAGAACTAAAGATTGGGATTTTCATCTGCTCGTGCAATGGAACTCTAAACGAAAATGACCGGCTGGATGAGATGATAAGCCCCCTTGTCGATATTTCCGGTGTTGCTCATGTTGAGGTTCTTGTTTCCGCCTGCCATCCGGAAAAAGGTCGCAGAATCGAAAAACTTATTTCTGAAAAAGGATTAAACGGAGCCTTGATCGCTTCGTGCACATGCTGTCATCTCGCTTTTGCCTGTGAGTCATGCAATGATCAGCGGATCAGATTAAAACACAGGCTTTTTAGAGAATCAGGATATGACCCGAAAGATATCGCTCTTATCAATATCAAAGAGACCTGCCTGCTTCCTTTTAAGGAAGACGATAAAACAGCTATCGATCAGTCTATGCGGATGATTCGATCGGGGCTATGGCAATTAAAGGATTCCAAAAAACTGTCAAAAGGAAGTGAAGAACCCTGTTCTCAGGCTATAATCCTGGGTGCGACTGAAGCCGGAATTTCTGCAGCAATAGGATTAAAAGAAAAATATGCTTCAGTGATCATAGTCGAGAACCTGAAGGTGGAAAAGAGCATCGAAGAAGAACTTTCAAAATTCGGGATAGACTTGATCCGCCCGGTTAAGCCGGTTAGACTCGACGGCCGGCGGGGTAAATTCACTCTTATCCTGGAAAAGGGAGATTCTTTATTATCTAAAGAAAAGAAAAAAAGCCCGAAACTATCCCTCCAAAAGAAGGGTAAACGGTTGCAAAATTTAGACATAAAAATCTTTGATGAAAGCCCCAGATATAAGAAGATTCAAGCCGGTATCATTATTCTTGGGCGAAATGAATTTAAAAACATTCCTTATAAAAGGGATTCCTTTGCTACAGGCCTTCATGCCGGAGGCAGCCGTGCCTTCGGCAGCCTCGAAACCGGCATCCCAGGCGTCTATATGGCATCATGGTCGCAGGTTAAGAAGCTTTCCGATCAAACAACAGGAATGTCTGCTGCCGGTGAAGCTCTTGAAAATGTTTCCGACAAGACCGGTCCATTTGGCAGTTTTGTTGACAATCTTGTAGCTTATGCAGACCCTGAATTATGCCGCGGATGCGGAAAGTGTGCAGATATTTGCCCTGAAGGCGCAGCAATCCTGGAAGAGATAACCCGTGGAGCAGGCCTTTCATGGATCGAACAGGGTCTTTGCACAGGCTGCGGGAACTGTATCTCGGAATGCCCGACTGGTGCCATAAGTTTACCAGAGGCGGAGCAATGGTATTTTGAAAAGGTGATAAATGCCTTCTTTGAATAGAAAAAAACCTATTTTAGCTTTTTTTTGTAACTGGGCACCGTATCGGTGCTACATGGATCTTTGCAGATCCGAATCCTCTTTTCGTCACTTGATTTATCCCGTCAAGGTGATGTGTTCAGGGCGTGTTGACCCTGCAATGGTCCTTTTTGCCTTTGAGAAAGGTGCAGAAGGGGTGATGGTTTTAGGGTGCAAGGATAAAGAATGCCGGTATGGTCCCGGACCGAAACAATCCACAAAAATAGCGGAACCGATTAAAGCACTTATACACATTCTGGGGTTGGAGTCTGAACGGTTCAGATCTGTTAAATACTCCTTTAATGAAAAAAACAGGCTGCTTGAAGAAATCGACTCCTTTGCTAAAACAGTCGATAAACTGAAAAAATCGCCATTCGTGCCGTAGTCTATTGAGGACATCTATTGAATCAGAACAACATCCTATCCGAAATTATAGAGAAGTTTCAGATTTTCCACTGCGTTGAATGCGGGAAATGTACAGGAGCCTGCCCCCTGGCCCAAGTGGACAGGGACTTTTCTCCGCGCCTTGTGGCAAAATACGTCATTGAAGAAGGGATTGACAGTGAATATGTCAAAGAGAAGGCTTGGACATGCCTTACCTGTGGGCTTTGCAATGAACGATGTCCCATTGGCATTTCTTTTACCGAATTTATTCGAGCAATACGTCCTCTCTTCATAACAGAAGACTTCAAAGGTCATCTAAGTCACGGCGGGGCTTTGCAGGGATTGATGCGTATGCAGGCGGCACCAGACCTGAACCAGAATAGAATTGACTGGATTACCGGGGAACATAAAATATCCTCACAAGGAGAAATACTCTATTTTACCGGCTGTCTCACATATCTGGAGACCTTCTTCTCCGAAATGAATCTGGAACTAAAAAAAATTGCTTCAGATACCGTAAAAATACTCAACTCTATAGGTGTTGAGCCTGTTGTTTTACCCGATGAACGGTGTTGCGGGCATGATCTGATCTGGATCGGGGATGAGATATCGTTTCATAAGCTGCGCAGCCTTAATATCGAATCTTTTAAGAAAGCCGGTGTGAAAACTATTATTACATCCTGCGGGGAGTGCAGCTACACATTAAAAAATCTTTACGGGCAACCAGAGGAAGACTTTCCCTTTGAGGTGATGCATATAAGTGAGTATTTACAAAAGATCGGTTTTTCAGCAGGAAAAGAGCTAAGTGAAATTGCTACTTATCAGGACCCCTGCCGGCTTGGGCGTTTTATGGGGGTCTATGATGCTCCAAGACAGCTTCTCGGATCGATTATGGAACTTCGCGAGATGCCCCATTTTCGCGCCGGCGCCTGGTGTTGCGGAAATTCCGCCTGGCTGCACTGTGATCGTTACAGCAAACAGATGCAGGTTGAACGCCTTATGGAGGCTAAAGGAACGAAGAGCGATTTAATAGTTACCGCATGTCCTAAATGCCAAGTACATTTAACCTGCGCCATGAATGATGTAAACCTTATGCAGGATCTGAATATGAAGATCAGGGACATTTCTTCTGTAATTGCGGAATCGATAGAATAAACTAAGGAGGTTAGTCAATGACCGTTGCACAGGCTGCTTTAAGTATCCCCGAAGAAGAGATACGAACAGGTGTATACATTTGCCAGTGTGGTTTGAACATTGCCGGTGCTGTGGATTGTGCGGCCGTGGCCGAGTGGGCAAAGGGTCTTGAGGGAGTTACTATCTCTCGGGATTATTCTTATATGTGTTCCGATCCTGGCCAGCAGTTGGTCAAACAGGACATAAGGGAGTATGGTTTAAACCGCATTGTGGTTGCTTCCTGTTCTCCAAGGCTTCACGAACCAACCTTCAGGCAGATGTGCGCCGAAGCCGGACTAAACCCATATCTTTTTGAGATGGCCAATATACGTGAACAATGTTCCTGGGTCCATCCCCATCAGATAGAAGATGCTACCGAAAAGGCCAAGGATCTTGTGAAGATGGCTGTTTCCCGTGCGAGGTTGCTTAAGCCTCTTGAGGAACAGGAAGTGCCGGTAACCCAAAAGAGTCTCGTTATCGGTGGCGGTGTTGCGGGAATTCAAGCTGCCCTGGACCTTGCAGACAATGGTTTTAAGGTCTATATGGTTGAAAAAAAGCCGTCTGTCGGCGGGGTCATGGCTCAGATTGATAAGACCTATCCAACCATGGACTGCTCCATCTGAATTCTCGGTCCTAAGATGACGGATGTCGGTCGACATCCAAACATTGAGATGATAACCCTTAGCGAAATAAAAGATATCAAAGGGTATGTGGGCAATTTTGATGTAACGGTTACTAAAAAGGCTCGTTACGTAAACGAAAAGGAATGTACCGCCTGCGGAGATTGTGCAACAGTCTGCCCTGTACTTGTGCCTGATGAGTTTGAAATGGGTCTTGCTTCCCGCAGGGCTATCTTCATCCCTTTCCCGCAGGCTGTTCCATCAGCCTATGTGCTGAATCCTCACGATTGCCTGGGACAGGATCCCCTGATCTGCGGTAAGTGCAAAGAAGCCTGCGAGAAGGGGTGCATAGATTATGATGCGCAGGATGAGGAGCTTTCCTTCAAAGTCGGCACTATTATTGTTGCTACAGGAATGGAACCTTATGACCCGACTCCTCTTGATGAATATGGTTATACCCGCTTTCCCAATATGTTAACCACGATGGAGTTCGAACGCCTGATTAATGCCGGGGGGCCGACAAAGGGAGAAGTGGTCCGTCTGAGCGATCTGAAAGTTCCTAAGTCGGTTGCCTTTATTCAGTGTGTAGGGTCAAGGTCTCCGGGAAACAAAGATGCAAATCCTTATTGCAGTAATATCTGCTGCATGAACACCATAAAGGATACTCTTATGCTCAAAGAGCATTATCCTGATATGGAAGTGAAAGTCTTTTATATCGATATCAGGGCTTTCGGCAAGGGTTTTGAAGACCTTTTCCAGCGCTCCAAAGGCAAGGGAGTAAAGTATATCAGGGGGCTTCCCGGCGATGTGCAGGAAGATCCTAAATCACAGGATTTGATTCTCTTTACAGAAAACACTTCCACAGATCTACTGGAAAAGCATCGCACAGAGATGGTGGTTCTTTCCCAGGGGCTTGTTCCATCAAAAGATATGAACAAAATCCAGGAAATGCTCGCCCTGCAAAAGACCTCGGACGGCTTTTATCTTGAGGCACATCCAAAGCTTCAACCTGTTGATTCCGCTTCAGCCGGGATATTTTTCGCAGGTACGGCCGAGTCCCCGAAGGATATAAAAGATGCGGTTACTCAGGCTTCCGCTGCTGCAGCGAGGGCTGCTCGCATAATGTCTCCTGGAAAGATTACCGTAGAGGCCATTACAAGTCGAGTGGATGAGGACAAATGCACGTCATGCGGAATTTGTGCCAAGGTTTGCCCTTATAATGCAATCACTGTTGATAAAAAGAATAAAAGGCCTGCTGTAGTGATAGAGGCGGCATGCGCCGGATGCGGCACCTGTGCGGCTGAATGTTCCTTTGATGCAATTGAAATGAACCATTTTACTGATACTCAGATTCTGTCCCAGGTCGATGCCATTTTAGACAAAGAACCGCTTGAAAAAGTGGTCTGCTTTGCCTGCAACTGGTGCTCGTATGCAGGGGCCGATTCTGCAGGAATCGCTCGTCTTAGTTATCCACCAAACATACGCCTTATTCGGACAATGTGTTCCGGCAGGGTTGATGAGAAATTTATCTGGAGAGCCTTTGAGTCGGGAGCACCGGTTGTCCTGCTTTCAGGCTGTCATTTTGGCGACTGCCATTATATTGATGCAAATCACTGGACAAAAAAAAGAGTTGAAAAGATCTGGAAAAAAATGGAAAAGTGGGGCTTAAGGAAAGAGCGGCTTCAGCTCGAATGGATCAGTGCGGCTGAAGGAGTTCGTTTTTCTCAGGTAATGACAAAGATGGATGAGCTTCGGCAGACAGTAACAAAAAAAGAGGTTACAGAAACAAAAAGAATAATCGCTGACAACCTTAAGAAGAAGAAAAAGAAAAAAATCAGCCAATAAGTCACAAAGGCACAAAAGGACTTTAATTTTAAAGTATTATCGGAAAGAGAAGATAAATATGTAGATCCGGCATATGCTTTACATTAAGAATTATATTATAATCATAGTGCCTTTGTGGCTGAACTATTACAAAAAAAGTAAAAATAAATTATGAAAGAGCGCTTATTAAAAGACTCCTTTCTGGGGATAAAATTAGTCCCTTTGAGCAGAGGGGAAGCGCTCTGTTTTATCAGTACTTATGACAGGCCATTTCTCCTCAGCAAAGTGGCCGGTGTATTTACCCTCCACGATTGCCACATCCTGGAAGCAGACATCAAAATCAGGGATGGTGTTGCAACAGACCTTTATAAAATTCGCTTTCCCCGTAAATACGAACCCCCTCTTCTGGAAAGCATGCTTTTTACTTCACTTCAAAAAGTATTAAAAGGTGAAACAAATATAGAAAAAGAAATTTTCCTGTGGGAAAAAAGGCGCGAAGTAATACAAGATCAAATTGTTCCCCGATTTGAAAGCATCAACGAAAACCAGTCAGCCCTGATCATAAACACATCAAACAAAAAGGGGCTTCTTCATAAAATTTCATGGGCCCTGTCACTTGCCGGGATGAACATTGAAAGAGCGATTATTTCAGCCACCGAAGACATGAAGGCGGAAAATGTCTTCTGGATCAAGCAGCGTTACGGAGAAAAGATCACCCCTGAGTACCGGAAAAAAGTACTCGGCCTTTTGCAAATTGTTGTCAATGAGGGAAAGGACCCCTTAGAACAGGTATTCAGAAAAGAAATCAACATGATCTATCGACAGCAGCTAAGAAGGCGCGGGAGCGGATTCCACACAGCACAGCTTTATGCCGATGTGCACCTCAGGTTGATCAAGGGGCTTTTTGAACGCATTAAACTTGAACTCGATATCTCCGATCAACCTGTCCTCATTGGTGTATATGGAGGCATCGGCAGCGGTGCTATAGGATTTACCAGTGATATTGACTGTATCTTTCTTTTTGACGGTGAAGAAAGAGAAGAGTATGACAAACTGAAAAGAATCTTGAAAAACGAATTTGAGCGAATATGCGGCCTGGAAGTTGATGAATCTTTCCTTTCGTATCATATCAATTATTTCTATCTGGGAAATTATGATGGTGAAAGTATAATCTCCTTTGATGACTTTTTTAATTACATCAATTACATCGAGGATTTGCGCAACCAGACGGAAAACAGGTTGTTTGAGCCTCAATTTTTTCATTATCCATGGGCGTTCTCCATCCGTTTCATTGGACACCAGGATGTACAGGAGCAATTTGAAAGCCGGATTAAAAAACTCCCCAGTAAAAGCAACAAGAAATACAAGAGTATCAAGGCATATATATTGGGAGAAAAGGGAGATGCAATTAAAAAAGATTATATATCTTATCTGAAGGGAAAGTATTTTCCAGCTGAGCTGGAATTTTTTAATACCGAAGGTCTCAGGCAAATGTATCTCAAAAGGTCTTTTACGGACTTTATAGAATCGGTTGCTCCTTACGAAAGTGTAAAATATATTTTCCGGAGAGGGGTTTTCCCCCTGCTCCATATACTTGAAAACAACGGGCATAGGACAGATATAGGTTTGTTGGGGAAAGAATACCGGCATATTCTCCCTGCAATAGATTTTATGCTCAAAGCGTTTAATGTACGGAAGACACTGTACATTATGGGCAGATGGGATCTAAGTTACTTTCTCTACATAATGGAATTTAAAAGCGAGGATAAATTTTGCGAAAGATATTTACAATACCAAAATGAGATTATAATTTTTGTAAATAAACTGATTCAGTAAATACGCGGGCTTTTTTACTGTTTACGCCTGAAGAGTTATGAGATCTTGAAAAAGAGGACGCCCCGGTACCATCTGCCGGAGCTACAGGGCAGGCAGATTTACTCAGATTCACACAGATTTTCATAGAAAAGTATTATCGCATTTTTATGATAATCTTACTTGGCAGGACATATTATTTAGATAAAATGACCTCATGATGAAAAATATTCCGGATCAAGTGCACGCATGCTTCGGCGACGTCATGCGAATCTGCTTGGTGGTCGAGCCTGGCGATATAACATGACACCACTTTCATATAAGCATACGAGCGCTCATGGAAGAGCATATGGTTAAGCGGTCCGTTATAGTTTCTTTGGAAAAACAGCAAAGAAAACTTGATTTCTCCATTGAGGTTTTACCATGGCAAGTCTTTCTGGAAGAACTATGGTCAGGAGAATTAGGGGTGTGAATTGAAAGAAAAAAGATCACTCAGGCATTAAAACCTATAGGTTGTATCAGGTGAATTAATATGTTTAGTTTGCCCCAATTGTGCAAATTAGAGTTGACTCCCTTCCAAATTATTACTATAATACAATTATAGTAATACCAATGGGAGGTAGTACCATGAAAGCTTATGCTATAACACCAAAAGGCCAGGTCACAATTCCGGTATCGATCAGGGAAGAATTAAGCCTGAAACCAGGTGATAAGGTTATGTATGAAAAGACGAATGGCGGCATACTGATGAAGTCTGCAAAAAGAAATATGTTACAAGACTATGGCTTCTTAAAGGGAAGGAAAAAAACCCACAAAGACCTTGGATCTATTCGTAAAGCGGTAAGAAAAAAAATAGCTGTAAAGAGAAAGGCAAATGAAAAAAGTCTTTTTTGACACCAACTTTCTTTTACGATTTTATCTTGCTGATGAGCTCTCCCAGGCAAAGAAAGCAAAAAAGATGGTTGAAGCAGCCGTGGGAGGTTCTTTATTATTGGTAACAGATCTTATCGTTATTTGTGAAATGGTTTGGGTCATGGATTCTTTTTATCAAATGGATAAGGAAGATATTGTTGATAAGATAACCAACCTCTATGAAACCCCTGGAATAATAGTTTTAAATGGAGATTTCCTGCCTAAAGCCCTCATCGCTTATGTCGAACGGAATATCGATTTTACGGATGCCATCATTGGTTTGAGTGCCATACACCATCAAGCCCAATACTTGGCCTCATTTGATAAAAAGCACATGAAAAGATGGGCCGATTTAGGGCTAAAGCGTGTTGAAACACCTGAAGAGGTCGTATAAGAAGGAGAATCCGGAAAGAAAGTAAGGAAATATTAGTCGATTTAAATGGTCTAATCAAGTGCAATAAGAATTTAAATATTATAACACCGTAGCCTGCATTATTGAGCAGCTTTTTGAGATAGATAATGCTGGTCCAATGCTTGACGCAGATAGGTTTTGATTACAGCTTGACGGCTTATATTTAGAGATTTTGCGATAGTATCTAATTCCTTAAGCATATCAATTGTAAAATCAACGTTTACTCTTTGAACAGGAGGTCTCATTTCGCCTTTATTGGTAAAAAATTTGGAAATATCTTCACCTTTCATGGCCAACTCCGCAATTTCATCAGCCTTTGGAATCTTTTTTTTAGCTATATTTTTCATAGATCATTTCCTCTTGTCTGGTTGATTTCCACAGCGTTACAAGGTGATAATATTCTCCGACTTCATCTTCTCTTATCTTGTAACCTCTTTAACGAATAAATCCCATCCAAACCGGCAATCGGCTTTGGAATTTTCTCTCGTTTAGACATAAATACATCCTTAAACCTCTGGTAGTTCTCGAAAACAAATTCTTTGGTACCAATAATCCCGGAATCTGAAAAATAC
>JAUWOH010000044.1 GCA_030612225.1 Desulfobacteraceae bacterium | reverse complement strand
CATGCCGATTCTCATCTCGGGCATGTATTCCCTGATGGACCTGCACCAACAGGACTTCGTTACTGTATAAACTCCGCCGCTCTTCGTTTTATTCCAAAAGAGGATTTGAAAAAAGAAGGGTACGGTGAATATATAAAAATTTGGTAACCGTTCACAGGTTCAGGGTTCAGAGGTTCAGGGTTAGGAAAAAGACTGAAAGCAGGTCCCTGAAATCCTCGTAAGAAATGCGGGTTTTGCTACATTATTGCCAAGTGCCATGTTACAGATTTGTGGAAATGTGGAAGCGGTCTGTTTTCCCGTACAAAAAGTTTACAAAATGGCGTATGGTGATGAGAATACAACCTTTGAACCCCTGAACGGTTACCAAAATTCTTTACTATTTCCGTGAGGGCTCTTGACATATTACACACTGCGGAAAAGTTTGCCCATCTGATATGCCGGATATTTATCAGGCTTTGGCGACAGATAATTTTGCTCCCGCTTTATTATTTCCTTGAGTTTGGCGGAAACAGAGAATATTATATTGCTGTCCTTTACCCAACCCCAAAACCCTTAACAAAAAGGTACCGCCATGCTTAAAAGCAATCTATTCAAATACTGGGCCTATCAGGTATTTGCACCAGGAACCGTTCTTAGGGAAAAATATGAGGCTTTTAAATCCCTCTTGAACCACGACAAATGCTCCCATGAATTGATGGCGGAATTGGAGGAGGTATATCATAACAAGACTAAAGTTGACTTTAAGTTTATCGAGGAAAAATATAACGGATTTTCCCATTGTGTTTCCGGCATGGTACAAGATCTTGCCAGGATGTGCCCCGGCCGTTACCTTGACTTGAAAGACTATTTTAAGAAATTCAACTTCTACGTAAGATTCATGTTAGCCCCGCCGGAGTTTGATTTCTCTCCCCCCTTTACCATTCCTCTATGCAAGATTCCCGCGGATGGCCACGCATTGGCAGGGGGCAAGGCGTTGAATCTGGCCGTAATCGGTAAAAAACTCCGCCTTCCAATACCAAAAGGTTTTGTAATTACAACCAATGCATTTTGTTACTTTATTGAATTTAATGCCATCAGGAAATCGATTGATGAAATTCTCGTCAAGCTCGCTATCGATTCTACCGCCTCTCTGGATGCCACTTCCCAGGAGCTTGTCGAGATAATAATGAATGCTCAAATCCCTCCGGACATTGAAGATGCGATCTTTCAAACATTCAGGGCAGTTACATGGGACAAGGGCAAGGATGTGAGAATAGCACTGCGGAGCAGCGCTGTTGCAGAGGATGCAAAATCATCATTTGCAGGGCAGTACCGAACAGTCCTGAATGTGAGTGAGGACAGGGTAATTGATGCATACAAAGAGGTCATTGCAAGTAAATATTCCTCCAGAGCTCTATTTTATAGGATAAACTATGGACTTTCGGACACGGAAACTCCTATGGCAGTTTTGGCACTTGAAATGATAGATGCAGAGGCAAGCGGGATTATGTATACCAGCGACCTTGAAGACCCAAATTCAAAGACCCTGAATATTCATTCCATTTGGGGTCTTGGGGAGTTGCTGGTCGGGGGTGAAGCATCTCCGGACATCATTAACGTCGAAAAAGAGGAAAAGCCAAGGATTACAAAGAAAAAAACAGGTGTTAAATCCAGGCAGATGGTCTTTTCTCAGAACAACATGACCGAGATCATTCCTGTCTATGACGACAAAAAGAAGTTATCTTCACTTGACGATGCATCTGCGCTGGAACTGGCCGAATGGGGAATGAAACTCGAAGAGTTTTTTAAAGAGCCCCAGGATGTTGAATGGGCTAAAGATAGCCGGGGACATCTTTTTCTCCTTCAATCGCGGCCCCTTAAATTAGAAGAAGTTCACTCCGAAGCTGTTGAATGCAAGTTCGAAGATATAGAAAATGCCGTGCTTGTTTCCGGCGGAGAAATGGCCTGCTCAGGGATCGGGGCCGGAAAAGTCTTCAGGATAGACCGGGAATCCGACCTTGCAAACCTTCCGGAAGGTGCGGTGCTGGTTGCCAAAAATGCTTCACCTCACTACGTGAAGGTCATAGACAAGCTAAGTGCAGTAGTAACCGACACAGGGAGTAAGGCCGGGCATTTCTCGTCTGTTGCCCGCGAATTTGGTGTCCCGACACTGGTGAATACAGGTGTTGCCACAGAAAATCTGCCGGAAGGAAGAGAGGTTACAGTATACGCAGAAGGCAGGACAGTCTATGATGGAATTGTCCAGGAAATGCTGGAAAGTCCTTGTGCAAGAAGAGATCTCATGTCGGACAGTCCGTTTATGCGCAAACTAGGATATGTTATGAGCTTTATTTCACCCTTGAAACTTCTCGATCCACGTGATCCGTCTTTTGTTGCGCATGGGGTCAGGTCGCTTCATGATATTATCAGGTTTGTCCATGAAAAAGCTGTACAAGAGATGTTTCTCATTGGAGATAAGCGGATAAGAAAGCTGGGAGACGCCAAAAAGTTAATTTCGGAATTACCTATGCTCTTTTATGTGGTGGATGTCGGTGGTGGCTCAAGGCAAAACCAGGCTGATAAAAAAACAGTCATGATGGACGATATAATCAGCATTCCCATGAGAGCAGTATTTAAGGGTTTGACCCATCCTGAAATAACCTGGTCGGGGTTTACCCACTTTGACTGGGCAGAGTATGATAAAATTGTCATGAGCGGCGGGATCATAAGCGCAGAATCGGCAATGTTTGCAAGTTATGCTGTTCTTTCCCACGACTATCTCAATCTTAATCTGCGTTTTGGCTATCATTTTGTTATTTTGGATGCAATTTGCGGGGATAAAGCAGAGGATAATTATATTATGTTCAGGTTTTCCGGGGGAGGCGCTGACATTGATAAGAGGATGTTAAGGGCCGATTTGCTGAGCGGAATTCTGGATCGACTTGGATTCAAAGTGGATGTGATAAACGATCTTGTAGATGGAGAGCTCAAAGGGGGCCCAAAGAGATCGATTGAACAGAAACTGGATATAATTGGCCGTCTTCTCGGCGCCACAAGGTTAATGGATATGTATCTTAAAGACAGCAAAATGGTGGAAAGCTATGTGGAAGAGTTTATGAACGGACGATATCATTTCTCTTCAGTTGAGATGTGATTGTTTAAAAGTGGATAAGCGTTCAAAGGCCCCCCGCCCAGCGGGATCTTCGACACGATTCAACGTTCAGGGTTAGGGACAAGGACAAAATTGAAGACCCGAAGCTTTCAAGCGAAGCAGGACGCTACTCACATAAATACGCCTCCAAAATGGAGCCATCAGACAAGAATGCAACCTTGAACCCCTGAACCTTTGAACCAGTGAACGGATACAAAAGTGGAGAATGAAGTATGAAGGTCGAATCAGGACTAAGACTTTTAAAAAAATGCTTGAAAGCCTTAAATATTCAATCGGCAACCGTCAACCGTCAATCAAAAATGGAATCGACTTACCAGCTTACATGGATTACGGATTATCTGGCGGTTGGCTATGCACCCATGTCGTATGTTGAACTTGATTCTATAAGAGAACAGGGAATCAATGCTATTGTCAACCTTTGCGCTGAGTATTGCGATCTGCATGAAATCGAGGAAAAGACAGGCTTTGAGGTCTATTATCTCCCGATCCCGGACGAAAATACACCCGATATGGATGACATGGAAAAGGCTCTTGCCTGGCTGGATGAAGCTATCTATCTGGGTAAAAAAATCCTGGTGCACTGCCGCCACGGAATTGGGAGGACAGGTACATTTGTAACATCCTATTTGCTGAGAAGAGGACTTGGCCTGAAGGTTGCCTCTAGGAAGATGAGAAACACACGTGCCACTCCGGCCAGTTATATACAGTGGAAACTTTTGAGAAAATACGGAAAAAAATCGGGAGTCCTAAAGATAAGAGAGCCTTCACTTGAAGCGAGAAATGTTGTTGATTTAAGCGTCTATTTTTCTGATTATGAAGCTCTGATTCAAAAAATAGATGAAGATATAAAAAAGGCGAACAAGACCAAGAGCAACATTAAAATATGCGGGCTTGAATCTTCAGAATGTTGCTTCCAGTATTTTGATCTACAGTTTATAGAACTTATTTACTTGAGCAATATGATGAATCGCATCCTTAATAGTGATTTGAGGACAGAGGCGATTCACAAGGCTGTGGAGGTATGCAAAAAAACAAGAGGCATGAAAGCCCGTTTATGTGAAAAAGGGTATGATCCTGATAAAGACAAAAAGGCTTTGATCGAAACCTACGTCAGAGAAAAGATCTTATGCCCGTTAAGTAAAGAATCAAAGTGCTGCCTGTTCGAATACAGACCTATAAGATGCAGGTTGTATGGCGTTCCTGATGGCACTGTTGATCTTGATCTTATTAATAACACCATTTTTGACATCTCCAGGAACGTCTTTTTTGCACTTTCCGGAGCATTTCTTGAAAAAAAGACCTTATCTTTTTCTTTGGCCGATACTGTTTCAGGCAGGTTTGTCCAGAAATACTTTTATTATTTAGCCTCTTTGGAAACAGATTAAAACTTTTAGCTCTTTAAGACATTTTCCACTTTTTCTTCCAGCTCTTCTTTGTCTATGGGCTTAACACAGTATTCCGTTGCTCCAAGCCTTAACGATTCCCGCGCTGACTCTACGGTTGGATAACCGGTGAGCATGATGGCGCGTATTGAAGGAGTTATTTTTTTTAGCTCCTCCAAAACTTCAACACCGTTCATCTTTTTCAATTTGATATCTATAATCGCCAGGTCCATCTCATTGGATCTCGCATAATCCAGGGCCTCCTCTTCTTCTGTAAAGGTAAATACTTCGTGGCCTTTTTTTTGCAAGATCTTTTTTATAAGGGTAACCGCATCCAACACATCATCTAATACTAATATTTTGGCCATCTATTATCTCCTCTTTTATTTCTCTGTCTTTCGAGAAGGGCAAGTGTATTATAAAAACAGTGCCTTTGGCATCCTTACCCTCTATATCCCATACAGACGAGGGAGGGCTCTCGACTTCTATTCTTCCCCCATGCTCCTGAAGAATACCAAAAGTAATTGATAACCCAAGACCGGTACCTTCACCAACAGGTTTGGTGGTATAAAACGGAGCGAAGATCCTGTCTATTTTCTCAAGTGGAATGCCAATGCCTGTATCAGCTACAGAAATTACTATCTCATCATTTTCGTTGTCAAAACTTGTTTTGATCCTGATGGTGCCGTCAGTGCCAATAGCATAAAAGGCATTGTTCAGCAAGTTTACGAAAACCTGCCTGATCTTTTCTTTGTCCCCCCTAAAGGTAGGCAAATTCGGATAATAATCTTTTTCAATTTCAACCCTGTCCAATTTGTAAGTATGTTCCACAACAGACACTACTTCCTCAATGGATTGATTCACATCAAGGGATGTTGTAATGCTTTCCGTGCTTTCTGTGTGTCTGGAAAATCTAAGAAGGTCGGCCACAATCCTGCGGCATATTTTGCTTTGTCTTTCAATGGTTTTAAGGCCATCATAAGCTTCTCCGCCTTGTGGCACCTCTTCCAACAACAACTGTGCATAACCCATAATAATTCCAAGTGGCGTGTTAATCTCATGGGCGACACCAGCGGCCAACTGTCCGATAGATTCCATTTTCTGGAATAAAACCAATCGCGTCTGGATTTCTTTGAATTCAGTTATATCTCTTCCGCTCCAAAGAATACCTATTACATTACCATCTGGGTCATGCACAGGTATCTTGACCACGTGGAACCACTTTTTACCTTCACTGGTGGGAATTTCTTCCTGATTTTTAAGAGGCTTTCCGGTCTTAATAATCTCCAGATTCTCCCGGAGGTTTTTTTCTGCCATGTCTTCAAAGAAAAGATCAAAGTCCGCTTTGCCGATAATATCTTCCTCCCTTTTGCCCACTATTGCGCAAAAGGATATGTTCACAGCCTGGTATACAGACTGGAGATCCTGGAGGGAAACAAAGTCTGGGGTTGAATCCAGGATGGTTCTGAGCAGTTGACGCTGCTCTTTTAGTGTTTTTTCTGCATTTTGGAGCTCAGAGAGGTGGGTTTTCAATGACAGGATCATGGAGTCAAAGCTCTCAGCAAGGCTTTGGATTTCATCGCCTGAACATTTATGATAAACCTGACAATTTTTACAGCTCCATATTTTTTGGGCATATTCACCTTCAGTGCAGTTAGGACAGAGAGTTCCAGCTATATACCAGCAACGATGATTAACGTTTCCATAGGCAGGGCAACCAAGTTTTCCACAGTTCATGATCTCCCAGCAGTTCTTTTTTAAAACCGGTGAGGTTTTGGAATCGAGTTTTCCTCTCATTACCTGCTCAGAAGATTCATGAAGAATTTTGATGCGTCCGGTTATGGGCCGGGCGAGGACTGTTCCAACAAAACCAGCAAAGAATATAACCATCCCGGTTGACAGAAACGCGCTCAACATTACACGGTTGATCGCCTCCTGAACTTTGGTACGGAGTAAACCAAGCCGAACGGTTCCCAGAAGATCATTGTCAATAATCACAGGGAATGCGTAGTCATAAATTAGTTCACTCCCTGTATCAAGTACCCGTATGTTATAGTCCTGATTATCTGAAACAATATTCACCGCTTTCAGGTCCACCGGGAAACCGTCTTGAAAGGTATGAACAAGGGGTTCTCCTTTGGTATCAAGGACAAAGGTGTAGTAGATGTCATCACTTAATCCAATCGTTTTGTCAACAAGGGCCTTCATTCTAAAAAAGTCCATGGCCAGAACGGGCTCAGTCACTCGGGCCGCAAGATTGATGCCAATAGAGATTCCGCGATTCCGGTTCTCTTCCAGTAAGGCATCTTTCATGATCATGGTGACCATAAAGAAGTTGACTACTCCAAGCAACAGAAGTGGAAAAAAAATTCCTAAATAAATTCTGCTGTGAAATTTCAATTTCATTTAACTAAAACCTTTTCATTCTTGCAGGCTAATGCCTACATGAGCGATCAATTCTCTTACCGGGTCAAAATCTTGATCTTCAGAAGATATAATTCCTATTATGTCTGCCGTCTCCAGTATCAGCTTATGATCATTTTGATTATAATCGAGTTTTAGGAAAGCCTTTTTTATCTTTTCCACAATCTCAGGTTCCATATCCGCCCTGGCAGCATAGACCCAGCCGGGGTACCAGGAGGTGTTGGCGATTACCCTGATTTTTTTAATATCTATTCTATCTGCAACCAAGTTCAGTGTTCCTTCCCTGATTGTGCCTATATCATATTTTCCTGCATAAACGGCCAAAACCACCTTTTCCTGCAGGGCTCCTGGTCCAGGAGCGAAATCCACTACGCTGAAGTCCGTTCTTTTCAAGCCATGGGTGATAAAATGACCAAGAGGATAAAGGTAGCCTCCGCCGGAATAGGGAGATACGGCTATCCACCGTTTCCCCCGGCAGTCGGAAATTTGATTGATTAGCCTGTTGTCAGCCCGACAAATGATTTGTCCTCGGAAGTTTTCTCGGCCATAGGATTCGACAACTCGAACAAAGGCTCTTGCGTTATACCTGTTAGCAATCTTTACATAGACAAAAGGGTTGGAATAGGAAATATCAACCTTTCCCAGGCCGACCATTTCCATGTGTTTGTTAAAGGTTTCCGGGAATACCTGCCTTATATTCAGCCCTGTCTCTTTGCGCAAATATTCTACAAGCATGTGATGCCGGTGATAGGATACAGTATGAGAGTACTGGGGAAGATAGGCATATGTAATGAGATTTGCTTCTTCTTTTCGGCCAAGCTGTTCTTTTTTGCTCAGGTCAACTCTAGTGACTGGTTCTTCCTGATTGCAGCCGATAGATAAGAAAAGGCAGATCAATATTGAACCTAACAGTTTTTTCAGCATTAGATAAAATTCCCCGGGAATATTTTATCTTTCTACTTACAAGTAGTTATTATCGCATTGCTGAAGCGATTTGGCAAGATTCTTTTGGATAACAGTTTTACAGATCAGAGAATAGTTGAATAATCCGTCGGATTTTTGATAAATTAAAAAAAGACAAAAAGTTGAGAAAAAAATAGCTCTAGTTGAAAAAAAGCTTCATTTGTGAAATGCTTAGTTTTGATGGCGTCGTAGAAAGTCCCATCTACTGCGTTGCAGCGGTTTTTCAGACACTCGGCATACTACATGTATTGCCTCGTCCCTGAAAAACCGCTACGCCTTGTATATGGAACTTTCTACTTAGCCATCGGTTATACTTTTTACGAGTTCATCAGTTTTTATACTGTTGTTTTTAAAAAAATATTCCCGAAGGGTAAAAAAGGAGTAAGGTGTGAGTATAAAAATAAACATTCATAAGACTCATCGCCAATTTACAAATGGTTTAGATATCGTCGAGGTTGATGGAAATACTGTGGGTGCCTGCCTTGACAATCTGGTCAGGCAGTTTCCCGACATGGGGAAAGTTCTGTTGAATAAAAAGGGCAAATTGCTCAACGTTATTGAAATTTATGTCAATCTGAAAAGCGCCTATCCCAATGAACTGGCTAAGCAGGTAAAAGATGGAGATAACATTCACATTACACTTATGATTGCCGGGGGATAACGGAGTCAATATCCATATCATCTCTAATTCCAAACCGTGTGAGTGTAAAATCGTATTTAACCGGGTCTTCATGAACCAGTCTTTTAAAACCGGCTGTTATCTCAAGGGCTGTTACCATGTTTGCCTGTTTTCTTTTTGTGAGATTCAAAGCAAGGCTTATTTTGTGCATGTGTGTATCAAGGGGGATTATAAGTTTAGATAACGGTATGCCGGCCCATCCTCCCGGATCGACCTTGTCTTTTCTTATCATCCATCTTAAAAAAAGGTTCGTTCTCTTGCAGGCGCTCCCTTTTTCAGGCAGGGCAACAAGATGCCCCGGTTTGTTTTTACCTTCAGTAAGTTGGGTTGAAAAAAAAGTCATGGCAGGGATTACATTCTCGTTGTTTTTCGAAAAACCGGCTAAAAAACATTCATGAAGGGAACCAAATCTGTTAATCACATTCTTTATTCCAAAGAGAAAAGCAGCAAGTTCACCTGAACCTGCAAACCTGTGTTTAAAACCATCAAATGCATTGTAAATAGAGTTATAATCTGAATCTTTTAAAAATATAAAAGGAGACGGATTCATCTTATCGAGCACCAGTGAAACACTCTTTAAAATTTGTGCAACTCTGCCGTATGCAAGTGAAGATGCGATAAGCCCAACTATTTCACGCTCTCTTATCTCTTTGTATGAATACAGAAATTCAAGTGGGTCAGGGTGAACATACCTGCGTCGATTATATTTATTATAAAGATTATCCAGTTTCTGTTGCAGCTTTTCCGGTGTCATATTGATTTTTGTTTCTATTCAGACTGGTAATACGTATTAACATTCTTACCGCGGAGCCGCAAAGATCACAGAGAAAAATTCCTATCGCTTCACGAATTTTATACGCCTTTGCCGGAATCCAAGTTTCCAACTATTATCAAAAATAAAACAGGATTTCAAATAAATGATAAAAAGTAAAGTGAATACAAATTCAAAGGGTCTTTTCTGGCCTGAACTTACACCCGGAACCCTGGTCAAAAGATATAAACGTTTTCTTGCGGATGTAAGACTCAACAACGGCGATCTGGTTACAGCCCACTGCGCCAATTCAGGCACCATGAAAGAGTGCTCGGAGCCGGGCAGGCCGGTATATCTTTCATTTCACGACAATCCTAAAAGAAAGCTAAAATATACATGGGAGATGATCAAGATGCCCACATCCCTGGTGGGAGTCAATACCATGGTTCCAAACAGGCTTGTGAAAAAATCGATTGAAGAAGGACTGGTTGAGCAGTTAAAGGGGTATGAAAATGTAAAAGCTGAAGTTAAAGTGTCTGATAGATCACGCCTCGATTTGCTGCTCACAAAGGGAGAAGAGGAAAAATGCTTTGTGGAGATAAAGAACTGCACCCTGGTTAAAGAGGAAATCGCATACTTTCCGGATGCGGTGACCACCCGCGGACGGAAACACCTGGTGGAACTTCAGAAACTTGTAAAAGAGGGAAACCGCGGCATAATATTTTTTCTTGTGCAAAGAATGGATGCAAAAGCATTCTCTTCAGCCGACCATATAGATCTGGAATACGGCAAAGAGCTCAGAAAGGCAAAAAGAAATGGTGTTGAAATTATTGTTTACGATGTTGTCATCGATCTTAAAAGAATCATTTTAGGCAAAAAGATTCCGACGATATTTCAGCTTGCTGCAAAATTGCCCTGACTATTTTTCAATATTGTGGATAATAGCCATGATGAACAAGAGAACTTCATACATTAAGATCCAAATGGAAATCAGTATATATTAGTAACTTCTGCATATCAGCGTTTTTCAAGTTTGCCGTAGTTTTGCTGTAACTATTTTATCCCGGTTTTTGCGCTTCGAACAATTTCAGATGATTATGAGAACTTTATACTGATGAGTTTTCAGTACAAGCATTTTTAATAAAAACCGGAAACTAATGTTGACAATTCGTTAGCAAACTGGTAATAAACATTACCGATATTGAGATGAATCGGCGTGCCAACTCACCCGTTCTGCCGGAGGGTATCATGCTTGAAACATTAAAAGAAATAATACTCGATTTTCAGGAAGAAAAACTTAATACCGGCGTAAAAAGGCATCTTGAGTACGAATACATAGAAGGAAAAGCTTTTGTATGCGTTGGCGTGAGGCGCTGCGGAAAATCAACCCTTCTTTATCAGATTATCGCAGCCCTTAAATCAAAGGGCGTTAGACGGGAAAACATTTTATATCTGAATTTATTTGATGACCGTCTAAACGAAATCAGGCACGGAAACCTTTCTTTTGCCCTTGAGGCATATTACTCTCTTTATCCTGAAAAGAAAGGAACAGAAAAGCTCTTTTGCTTTTTTGATGAAATACAGGAGACCGAAAACTGGGAGCCTTTTGTTGACCGTATTTTAAGAACTGAAAATTGCAGCGTGTTTCTCAGCGGCTCTTCCTCAAAAATGCTTTCTAAGGAAATTGCTACTCAAATGCGGGGAAGATCCCTGACATGGGAGCTTTTTCCGTTTTCGTTTAAGGAATTTCTTGATTTTAGAAAGATAGATTACAAACTGCTGACTTCAAAGAACAGACTGCTGATAAAAAGGGTTTTTGACGAGTATTTCATAAAAGGAGGGTTCCCTGAAGTCAGGGATGTTAATGATAAAATACGCATCATGATCCTTCAGGAATACTACAAAACCATTCTGCATCGTGATATTATAAACAGATTTGATGCAATACATCCCCAGGCGGTTATCCAGGCCGGTCACCGCTTAATAGGTTCAATATCATCTCTTTATTCAATAAATAGAATTACCGATTATCTCAAATCACTTGGGTATAAAGTGAGTAAAAACTTTGTGTCAGCCTGTATCAGCTGGTTTGAGGATGCATATTTCCTTTTTTCAGTACCGATATTCAGCCCTTCTGTTTCAAAACAAAACGCAAATGCAAAAAAGATATACTGCATAGATCATTCCATGGCAAGTTCTGTTTCACCCAAGATCATGGCGGATAATGGCCACAAGTTGGAAAATATGATATTTCTTCATCTCAGAAGGCATTCAGACGAAATTTACTATTACAGGACTGCCGGAAGGCATGAGGTTGATTTTGTTTGGATAGATAAGGAATATAATAAAAATCTAGTTCAGGTATCCCTGTCCATGGAAGACCCAAAGACCAGAAGCCGTGAAATAACATCACTTCTTTGTGCTATGAAAGAACTTGGCCTTGGAACCGGAAAAATAATCACTATAGATGAAGAAAATATCCTGAAAGAGGGCGATAAGACAGTTGAGATTATACCTGCCTGGAAATATCTTCTGGGACAGGTTATATAAAAAAAGATTGGTCAGAAATTTTAAAGACCAGTTGTTGACAATAGGACACCCTGCTAAAGAGGATTAAAAGGGCTGAGTCTTAATAATATTGTTCCAGAACAGGATGAAGGATGAAGAAACATAACATATATTTTGCACAATAACATAATGTATGTTACTGTGCAAAAAATACTTTAACATTAAGAGAACTATCGGGATGAAAGATTTAGCTAATCGTTTTAAAGGATATTTATCGGATACGCTTGGTATAACGGTCACGTTGTCGAAACCGGCAAATGTGGGATCGCTCCCTTTTTTTCTTCGGGATAGTTATGATGTGTTCCAGGTCAGGTTGCTGAATGAAGATTTTATTATTTTGGCCTCAAAAAACGATATCGAGCTTACCCCTGCTACAATTCATAAACATATCGATATCGTGAGCCAACACCTTAAAATGAAAGCCGTTTTTGTACATTCCACCATTTCATCGTTTAACAGAAAACGGCTGATTGAGCACAAAGTTCCTTTTGTCATACCAGGGAACCAGATGTACCTTCCGGATTTAGGTATTGATTTGAGAGAATATTTTATTAAAAAAAGATCAAAAACAGCTACTTTGGGACCATCCACTCAGGCCGTTATTCTTTATTCACTTACCAAAACAATGAGTGAACCTGTAACCCCAACGCAATTAGCAGAAGAGCTTGGATATTCACGGATGACAATGACCAGATCGCTCGATGAGATCGAATCCGCAGAGTTGGCTGAGGTGTCGGTCGTAGGCAGGAAAAGATTGGTTCATTTTGGCAAAAAGCGCAGGGAATTATGGGAAAAAGCGCTTCCCCATTTGAAAACGCCGGTAAGAGAAAACGTATGGCTGAAAACTATGATCGATGAATTGCCGATCTTTCAAGCCGGTCTGACAGCCTTGGCATGCTATTCAATGTTAACTCCACCCCAAAAGCAGGTTTGCGCAGTTTTCGCGAAAGACTGGAAAGACATAAAGCGTAAATATCCCCATGAAATTATTTCTTATCCGGATGAGGCAGGATATGAACTGGAGGTCTGGAGCTACTCTCCGGGCTTATTTCCGAACGGTAAAATAGTTGATCAATTCTCTTTGTATCTGAGTTTAAGAAATATTGAGGATGAACGCGTTGAATCCGCCATGGAAGAAATGATGGAGGGTGTTGAATGGTAAGGGGACTTGATCTTTTCCGGGATTATTTCAAAGATTATACGGATAAATATATTCTGATTGGCGGAACTGCATGTGATTTAGCGATGGAAAGTATGGGTCTTAATTTCAGAGCAACAAAAGATCTGGATATTGTCTTGATCTTGGAAGCTTTGGATGTTGAATTCGTAAATGCTTTTTGGGCTTTTCTTAAAGAAGGGCAATATAAAAACAAACAGAAAAGTACCGGCAAGAAGCTGTTTTATCGTTTTTACGATCCCGAGAAGGAAGCCTTTCCTTATATGATAGAATTATTTTCTCGAAAACCAGATGTATTCGAATTGCCCCTCGATAGTCATTTAACCCCGATTCCCATTGATGAGACGGTTTCCAGCTTATCGGCTATTTTAATGGACAGCGATTATTATGATTTTATTAAAAACGGGCAAAAGGTCACAGACGATCTTTCGATAATATCGCAAGAATGTCTGATTCCAT
>JAUWOH010000501.1 GCA_030612225.1 Desulfobacteraceae bacterium | reverse complement strand
TTGCACTTTAGAAGGTATTGTTAATGCAAATATTTTTTCCTTTTTAAGTGTAACTAGCAAAACATCAGATAAGGCAAAGAACCGGGGCATTGCTTCTGCCGGATATCTACCTAACAAATGCACAGTTTTGCTTAAATCCCGCTCGATGACTTGTCTTTGAACCCATGGGAATATACGACCATCACCTATAATAACCCAATTAATATCTCTATGGTCTTTCAGTCTTTCAGCAGCATTCAAAATCGTCTCAAAATCCTGTGCGGCGCCGATATTTCCGGCAAATGTTATACAGAATCCTTCAGGCATTACTGCACGTTCATGGGCATCCCTTTCAAGTATAACCGGTTGATAAAGTTCTTCCGCACTATTTGGAAAATATAAAATGCGGTTTGGATCTCCACCCTGGTACTTTACCGGCTCAAAAAACGCACGGGATTGTATCAATATCCGATCACATCCCCGATATATAAATCTGACTAATATGTCTACTATTTTTAGAATATTTTTTGAGCTCACAGCACCTGTGGCTGATAAGCTTTCAGGCCAAAGATCCTGCATCCAGAACATGACCGGTGCGGATTTGAGTTTTTTTAACAAAAGCGCGGGCAGACATACAGTAATCGGAGATGGTTCATAAATAAAAATCAGGTCAATGGAGCCTATTCGACGGAAGGGGCTTAAGAGGCAAGAAAATAAAACAAAAGAAAAATAATTCAACACAAGTCGGATTCGACTTCCATTTCCGCGGGGTATAAGCGGGACTCTAATGACCGGGATATCTTCATAAGTTTCAAAGAATGGCCCAAAGAAGTTGTAACCTGTAAAAAACCGACCTCTAGGATAATTGGGTACGCCTGTCAGGACCTTAACTTCATGTCCCCTCTCCTTCAAGCCCAATACCAGATCATTGATTCGAAAATTTTCAGGCCAGAAATATTGTGTAACCACAAGAATTTTCATATTAATTTTTACAGACGGCTTGTTTCATCGGCCAAGGAATAACCTATTATGGATGATATTCGTATCGAGCAGGTACATATCTCCCTCGGTTAATTCAAACTAAAGTTTTCTGATGGCAACGCTTCAGGTGTTTTGAAATCCGGATCCATAGGGAAAGCATCCCAGAAACCCTCCGGCCACCTGCTTCTTCCAAGCGGTTCAAGGATTACCATGTCATCCTTTTTATTTTTATCTGTGTTCATAAGCATCTTTCTGCGGCTTAATTTTATTATTTGCCGCAGACCCACGCAGATAAACACAGACAATTTGTTTTTGCAAACCAAGCAAATTTATTTATACCCCTTTTTTTATCTGCGTCCATCTGTGTGAATCTGTGGCTGAATAGTTACCCTTCGCTTTTATAAAAAACTTTTCCAACCCTTACAATATGATCAATCAAATCAGGTTGTTTAATATGTTGGTATATGGAAAGGTCAAATGTATAAGGCAGCAGTAAATCATCAAGCTCGAGACTGATTTTATTTAAAAGCTTCAGGTTTAATTCTTTGCCTTTTATCGTTAAATCAATATCAGACCCGGGTTTATAATTACCTTTTGCTCTGGAGCCATACAATATAACCTCTTCAATTTTATCATATTGCGCAAATATTCTGTTTACTTTTTCAATACTTTCTTTTTTTAGTCCATATTGCATATTAAATTAAGCTTCATCAGAATCTGATTGCAACCCATCAAGTCTTGTCTCTAATTGTTGAAAAAGCGAATAATA
>JAUWOH010000083.1 GCA_030612225.1 Desulfobacteraceae bacterium | reverse complement strand
GTGGGAAGACCTGGCCGAAGGAGTTTTAAACACCCAGAGTTTTTATCGAAGTCTTTGCAGAAATGGATACAACCTGGGGATCTTATTTGTAGAAGATGAAAAGATACCCCTGGAGCTGCGCGTTGTGATCCTTGCACGCTCCAACTACGCCCCGTGGGTTAGAAATGACCACACCGGTTTTGAAGTTATGCTGGGAGATATGACCACATTCACAGCGCCTGAGGATACTGCGAAGAGTGCCAGGCCTTTCTGGAAAACATAGTATTAATATTCTGTAACTAACAACTGCTAATTAAAAAAAATGTTCACCGCAGAGTCTCAGAGAACGCAGAGATATTATTAAAAATAACAGGGAATCCGGCAATATGAAAATTATCATTCGTTATCTCGGAATGTCGATTGTTCAAAAAGACCTTGAACCTGGCGAATATAAAGTGGGGCGATCCGGGGATAATGATATCCAAATATCCCATGATTTTATCAGCCGAAGGCATGCAAAAATTTTCTTTAAAGATGGTCAATGGTGGTATCAGGATTTGCGGGTCAAGCATATCCACTACCAAAAAGATCCAATCAAAATCACACAGGAAACAAAAATTGAACTCGAAAATCAAGTCGAACTGGTTACGAAGGATTATCTGGATGTTAAGAAAACTATACTCTATCAGGCTGATGATATTGCCGGGAGCCTGAAGGATGAAAAAAAACCGCGTAGACGCCCGGTTGCAATACTGGTAGTCATCTGCTTTTTACTTATCGCAGGGGGAGCGATCTATTATTTTTCTGTGAGCCTTAAACGCCAGATGGATGCCAATACCCTTTATGAGTTTGTTCGACCTAAAATTGTAGAATTTGTTAAAATAAAGGACCCTAAAGCAATTCGGGATCTTAAGCAATATGCCGGAGCTAAGGAAAAAGATTTTATAGATGAAATCGGTTATTGTACCGGATTTATAGTGAGGCCGGGAATCGTATTGTCCGCCAACCATTGTCTTCATGGAATATCTATAGTGGACAGTGATGTTAGATTCAAGTTGAAAACCCATGACGGCAAGCTTCATGATGTTGCAAGGATTCTGGGATTTGATCTTAAGAAAGATTTCTTGTATCTCGATGTTCCGAGCCTGAAGGAGTATGGTTGCCTGGAAATAAGCACGGAAGAATGCAAGGTGGGAGAAAAGGTTTATACCATCGGCAACGTGGCCGGAGAAGGGATTGCTATTCGAGATGGAATCATGGCTGGTAAAACCAAAGATCTCAACGATCCGAATATCGAATTTGTCCGCTATTCTGCTGCTGCCAGTCCAGGCAATAGTGGAGGCCCGCTTGTTAATGGATTAGGAAAAGTCATTGCTTTGGTTTTTGCCAGTACAAGAACTGAAAATTATAATTTAGGTACAGGTTCCAAAAATCTTTTGGAGGGGATAGACCGGTTCGTCGATAACCAGGAGCCTAAAAAGGTTAAAATTGAGACCCGGAATTTGCTGAACTTCCATCCTAACAGTCTTGCCTATCTGCTGTATTTGCCGATATCAAACGTATGGTTTGAAAATCCTCATTTAGCTCTTCCCCTTGAAAACGTAGTCACCGAAGTCAATGTTCCAACCGATCCTCAAACCCATTATGATACGTTAATTCCCAAATTCAACGCCGCTGCCTTAAATAAGTTTGAACAGGTACAGGTAAAAATCGAGAAAAGCGGTTTTGCTACAGAACAATGGGCATCACAGGTAACGCAGGAGACGCCTGTTATTATTCCCTATCAAACCAACACAGATGCACTGTACTCCAAATCAAAAGAAAACGATCGGCTTATTTCCGAAAAAATTGCAATTCTAACCCCCATGCAGCCTCATAGCTTTAATAGATTTAAAAAGAAGTTAAAGAATGAAAACAGGTATTATTATATTCCCACCGCCCAGGTATTGACATTAAATACGGATATAAAATTGGGTGATGACTCCTATTCATTTATTTATCGCACCGGTTCTTCAACATACAAAGATCAACTTGATCGCTTTTCGATAAGACCGGTCTGCCAATACCTGGGCAGGCATGCAGCAGACAGTGCTGGCTGGGATAATGCCAGGAGGATTTCAGCCAAAACCGTCATGACGGGTTTGGCTGGGAAAGGAATGCTGTGCAGTTCATACGATTCTCTCTACCTGCGCCCAAACGCAAAACGCCAATTTACGATTAAAAAATTTGAGGAGGAGACCGCTGAAAGTAACTTTAAGGATATTTTGGGAAGGTCGTGGAAAGTTTTTTCCTTTAAGCTGTTTGGAAATACTACCATCGATAATTATTGTCTAAAGCTCCCACAGGGAGTTCTTTGTTTGAGTGTTTCTTATTACACGGATTCAGATTCTTTACTGCACGTACTAAGAGAAAACTATTTAAGGTATAATCTTTCTTCCATGATTTTATCTCCAGTTTATTGGAGTGTGGATGCATTACATGACTATTATGCAAAGGGTTTGGCAGGGAATTTACCCCTTATGAATGATGTGGGCTTTAAGAAACTGAAAAACGGCGGAATTGCAATCACCTTAAAAACCCTTGGTATTAAATTTTCGATTCCCAAATCAAAAGTCCCGCAAACACTTCGCTTTATATCCGGAATGTACTATAATGGCGGGCATAAAAAATGGATAAGTCTTGGATTCGAAGGAATTCGTTCAGATAAAGAAAGCTGGAAGATCAGCAGTATCGGAGTTGAGTTGAAAGGTTCAAATGCTTCCAGCATATTGAGCCGCATTCGAGCTGAAGAAAAATCAAAGAAAAAATTGAAAGATAAACCGGGAAAGGACAAGGTAAAAAAAGGAAAGAGTAATCTTAAGCTTTGGCGAAAAGATATCAAATCAAAGAAAAGCGGCATTGATGTAACAATATTCGGTTACAGTGCACCTATTGTAAAACACGAAGAGTCAGATCGTTTTATGAGCGTTGACTTTTATTCCAGAGAACCGTTTAAGGTTGCCTATCAACTCTTTTAAAAGAAAGTTTTTTAACTCTCTAATTTTATTTTGTTTTTAAAGACGGATAATTCATAAGGCGGGGCGGCTGTTTGCTGTCGTCTTTAATGATGATTAGCTTCTTTCTTCCAACTTTCTCTTAATCCATACAGGGTTACGACGCATGGGTAAGATGGCGACAATATAAGCAATTTTGTCATTAATTTCGTAATAAAGAGCATAGGGAAATCGTTTGGCGAGCATTCGATGAAGACCATACCTTTTATTATGAATGCCTGCGTAGATTCTTAGGGATTCGATATCAGCGATTAAACTATCCCAAAAGTAATCACCAACGCCAGCTTCTCTTTGATCATAAAAAACCTTTCCGTCGTTCAGGTCACTAACAACCTCTTTCAATGCAACGACATCTTTAATTCTCATGATTTACGACTCGCTCTTAACTCTTCAAGAGAAATAAATTCTGCTTTACCGTTTTTGATCTTTCTTTTTCTATTTTCGAGGATGTCCCGATGCCATTCTGGTGAATCAATTTCGGATTTTTCTCTCAAAAACGAATCCCAAAGAGCCTCCATAGCCTGAAGACGATCTATCGTACTCATTTCCTCTATTTCGAGTGTATTCATTTTGATTCCTCCTTTTAAAGCTAAAGACATGTGAACAAATGCCCACGGAAGGATAATTATGCTAACATATTAATTTAATAAGTTTCTAAACAAATAGAAGTCAACACTGTTCTTATTCTATGAGAGACATTTGAAAAATGCAATTAAAATCTATATCGCTGATACAGGGACAGCCGTTGTCATTTTGATGTGCTATCTTTTATAGTGGTTGTTAAAAAACGTTCCGCTATCTAAATACTTTTTTCTACAACCACTTATACCGCAATTCCATATTTCGGAACATATTTATGTAAAGCGGTATAATGTAACAGTTCATGGGTTCAGAGTTCAGGGTTCTATGAAAGAAAGATAATCAT
The DNA here is from genome assembly GCA_030612225.1 of Desulfobacteraceae bacterium. Classification (GTDB taxonomy): domain Bacteria; phylum Desulfobacterota; class Desulfobacteria; order Desulfobacterales; family JAUWMJ01; genus JAUWMJ01. The sequence continues at coordinate 6,513 of JAUWOH010000083.1, read as the reverse complement.
AGAATGGCGTACTATATATTAAAAAATGAAATCATATTACAAGTTATTTTGTTTTTAAAGAATGTCCCGAGGCCGGGAAACGCGGGCTGAAAGAAGATTTTAGCAGCACTAAACTACACCTTAATAAGGCATTTAAAAAGCCCCAACTTTTCCCGGGGTCACTCCAGCGTCTCGTTGGACGAAGCCTCTACGCGGCAGATAAGAAACCATAATGAAAATAGAAACGCCTATCAACCCCGCCCCGCTTTCCAACCTGCAAACCCCAAAAGAATAGAATCAATTTTATAGCAATTAAAAAAGAAAAGGCAGTAACGCTAAGCCTGCTACTGTCTTATGTTGTATCCGTTCACGGGTTCAAAGGTCAGGGGTTCAAGGGTTGTATTCTCATCACCATAGGCCATTTTGTAAACGTTTTGTACGGGATAACAGACCGCTTCCACACCTCCACAAATCTGTAAGATGGCACTTGGCAATAATGTGGCAAAAAAACCCGCATTTCTTACGAGGATTTCAGGGACCTGCTTTCAGTCTTTTTCCTAACCCTGAATCTTGAACCTGTGAACGCATACCTTATGTTTATGATAGATTATTTACTTACTTATGGGCCGCAACCCCTGCGGGGTTCGTCCCCCTTTACGTCCAGTATCATAGGATTGTAGTAAATCACAGTTAGCCCCTTTTGTTTTGTGTTGACAAATGCGCATAATTATGCAATTTCTAATACATTTTAAATGTATATCTGGAGGTGTGTTATGAATACAGGTTCTGTACGCTTAAATATTACAATTCCAAAAGATCTGGCTCAAACTCTAAACGAATTTGCCGGTCATAGAAAGCGTAGTCGTTTTATTGTTGAGGCTGTTAGAAAGCAGATTGATAACAAGCGAAAAGAGGAGATTGAAAAGTCTTTAGAAGAAGGATATCGTGCAACGGCAAGGGAAAGTTTAGCTCTTACAAAAGAGTTTGAACATGCTGATTTGGAGGGATGGGATGACTATTAATAGAGGAGGAATCTATCTTGCCACACTCGATCCGGTTATTGGAAAAGAGATTTCTAAAACCCGGCCTGTTGTTATTGTTTCCAACGATAAAAACAATGAGTTTTCAGGAACCGTAACAGTATTACCCATAACATCCAAAAGCATTAAAAAAATATACCCTTTTGAAGTCTTATTGCGCAAAGGTACTGGAAATTTACCAAAAAACTCGAAAGTTAAGGCGGACCAAATTCGTACACTCGATAAAAGTCGAATCGTAAAATTAATCGGTATTTTGGAATCAAGTTATATCAGCCGGATCGAATATGCCATGAAAGTTCACCTGGCTCTTATCTGAACGGCAACGACACCTCGACTAACTAACCGGAAAAGGTTTTGCATAAAGGCTATCTTTCAAACCTGTATTTCTCAATCCCAGGTTTATTAAATGTCAGTCACATCCTGCACGAACGTCCTCTCACGCTCACCAAGCCCGCTAATTTTATGATTACAGTGTGGGAATGGGAAAGCTGTCATAAATCTTCTTGCGTTCGATCCACTGTATAATAACATCGTGCAAGACTTCAGGGGCGTCTAAGCGAGCTAATTTTGGCATAGCATACTATAAATGTTAAAAATGAAATCATATTGCAAGTTATTTTGTTTTTAAAGAATGTCCAGGGACCGGGAAACGCTGACCGAAAGAAGATTTTAACAGTACCAAACCATATCTTAATAAAACCTTAAAAAGCCCCGGTTTTTCCCGGTCCCTTTCCGGCGTCTCGTTGGACGAAGCCTCTACGCGGCAGATAAGAAACCATAATGAAAATAGAAACGCTAAGCCTGCTACTGTCTTATGTTTATAATAGATTATTTACTTACTTATGGCCCCGCAACCCAGAATGCTATTTATAGTCTGTAGACTTATAGAATGCAATCCATTAAATTCCAACGTATGTCTAACATTCTTAAAATTATTGGAAGTAATATTAGGCACTATCGAAACGCATTAAATATAAGCCAAGAAAAACTTGCTGAAAATGCTGGTTTGCATAGAACTTATATTGGTGCCGTAGAAAGAGGAGAAAAAAACATATCAGCAAATAATATTGCTAAAATTGCAAAAGAACTTGGCGTTGAACCTCATATATTGCTTTTAAATAATAATCGATAAAATATATTTGAGATTGTATGTATAAAAATATTGAGAAAAATGCGTGCACTCCAGTACCCGTAAGCTCTACATTATTTAATTCAAATTGCAAGCTTCCATATGGATTAACAACAGAGCACGTTCGAAATGCTATGACTGATTTTATCGATTTCATTGGTTTTATAAATCAGCAACTCTATACAAAAGATATGCAAAGGTTGGAAAGCTTCCTAATGCCCGCTAATTTCAGCAGTATTGTCGGCGAATTTATGAATATGAGTATTCCAAAATATTGCCTGAAGCTCGTAAAAAATCAATATCACAACGGTCATCCTGATTTAATTCCAACTGGTTTGTTTCCAGATAATTCCATCCAATATGCCGAAGAAGGACTTGAAGTTAAAGGCTCTCGTCATTCAAGAGGATGGCAGGGGCATAATCCAGAATCAGTGTGGCTTATGGTTTTTTATTTTGATAGTAATACTTCAAACGATAAGAAAAAGAACATCGGACCTAAGCCATTCCAATTTAAAGGAATTTATGCCGCAAAACTAGAAAAAGCGGATTGGACTTTTTCTGGACGTTCCGGAACAAGTCGGCGAACTATTACAGCAAGTGTCAATCGTTCTGGTGTGGATAAAATGAAATTAAACTGGGTATATGAAGATTTATGATGCGAATAATTTTAATTGAGATTCATCCGTTGTTATCTTGGATAGCTTTGAAATAGTTGCCCTTCCAATTTTGTAATATTTTTCATATCTCTCTACACCAATTGCATTATAATTATTAGATTCTGCAGCAGCTATAGTTGAACCTGATCCCATAAATGGATCAACAATAATTCCTTTGCCAAGTGGAAGTGCTGCATAAGTTAATTGGCGGAGAAAAGATTGGGGCTTTAAGCTAGGATGGTCAGCAATTTTACGCTCTTTTTGTGGAGTACGCCCACTTTCAATAACATCTTCAAAAGGATTGCCATCTGGTTTTCTTCTTAATGCTCCAGTCTGAAACTCACTTAGGCAATCGCTTACTTTCATCCCATTAGGTATAGGTTTTCTGAACAATCCCCAAGGTTCAAAACAACCTCTTGGAAGAGAACATGTGTCGGAAAATTGCTTCTCAGCATTTTTAGGGCGGTCACCACCACGAAGTGTTCGAACAAGTCTAATAATTGTACTCCGATATTCAAGTCCACCTTCAATTAGTGATGAAAAAACCAGTTGCGAGAGAAAAGCGTTAGAGGCTATGAAAACATGCCCACCAGGTAAAAGAGCATTATGTACAATTTTTGACCATTCAAGAAAAAAACGTTGAATAGCAATTCTTTCTTTACCATTTAAGGCTGTAAATCGAGGAAGTGGAGAGCGGATATTACCATCAAATGACGGGGGTATTCTCCAAACTCCTCCATTCCCATTTGCTCTTTTCTCCAACTGGTCAAAATTATATTCTTTTACACCATATGGTGGGTCGGTTACAATTGCATGTATACTGTTTTTAGGGATTTTACAAAACCATTCAAAGCAATCTGCATGAATTATAACTGAATTGCCAATTATCTCATTTGAATAATCAAAAGTGAAATTTTTATATATATCGATCATAACCTTGTAAAAACATAATAAGTTTGGTAATTAATGATTAAATGTTGCCTAAAAGTAGCACATGTGTTTTTAATATTCAAGGGGTAAAAACAACAGCGAACAAATAAATTCAGCGGACGCAAAAAGCCGCGCCGCTGATTTCGGCGTTCGCTGTAATGAGCACGAAAATAGGAGAGGATAACAATGTCACGTGATTGGGAAGCACAATTCAGGGCATGGGCAAAGCCGCCGGGCAAGACCGAGCAAGACCGTTGCGACAATGCCGCATCAGCTATCCGAAACGCAATCAAGGCAAGCGACAAACTCCGAAAACGTGGTGTTTCCATCTTTACTCAAGGCTCCTATCGTAACAATACAAATGTCCGCAAAGACAGCGACGTTGACATCGGAATCCTTTGCACGGACACCTTCTTCCACGACCCTCTTCCCGAAGGTTGGACCCAGGAAAGGCTGGGATTCTCAGATGCCACCTATCAATACGATCAGTACAAGAACGAAGTCGAAGAGGCTCTCGTCAGCCACTTCGGACGCTCTGCCGTGCACAGGGGGAACAAGGCTTTTGATGTTCACGAAACAAGCTACCATGTCGAAGCAGACGTAGCCGCTTTCTTTGAGCATCGACGCTACCAAGCGGATGGCACCTATCTTGAAGGCGTGGAATTGCGGACGGATAAGGAAAACCTCCGTGTAATCAACTGGCCGGAACAACACTACGAGAACGGTGTCAATAAGAACAAGGCAACTGCCACACGTTTCAAGGCCATCGTTCGTGTTCTGAAAGCTCTATCCAACGAAATGACAGGGCAAGGAGTGGCAGCCGCTGACGTTCCAGGCTTTTTCTTGGAGTGCCTCAACTACAACATCCCCAATGACCGCTTCGGAAACTACACATACGCAGCCGACGTGAAGGCTGCGCTCGTTTTTCTCTATGAGAATACTAATACACAAGACGCATGTGCGAAATGGGTTGAAGTCAGTGGGTTGAAATGGCTCTTCCATGAGACACAGAAATGGACGCGACAGCAGGCAAACGCATTCACGTATGCAGCATGGAACTATGAAGGACTCGGGGAGGACTCATGAAGAATCTTAACATGAAGCCCTTCCTCTACCTGCTTGCCGGTTTCTCTGCGATTGTACTCTTTTTGGCCGCCTTGGTTCAGGGATTTGACCTTCGGGACTTCATTGACGTGCTTCGGCTCATTCCGATTGTCGCCACGGCGGACTGCATCGCCTACTTCGTCTTTACCGTCTGGCTTTGGCGCTGGAAGCTTTTTCAAGGTTGGCTTATTCCGTTCCCCGACTTGAACGGAACATGGCAAGGCCACATTGAAACGAACTGGAAGGACGCTGAAGGAAAGACGCCTGGCCCTATCCCCACAATCTTGACAATAAAGCAAAGCTTTGGGCGAATGAGTTGCGTTATGCGAACCGGTGAAATGGAAAGCCACAGCTACCTTGAGGGATTCTGCATAGACAAAGACGCCCAGGTCCGGCGGCTCTGCTACTCGTATACGAGCAGACCCAAAGCTTCTTTGCGTGAAAGAAGTACGCCACATGACGGTACGATGCTCTTTAACATCATCGGAAAGCCCGTTCACAAGCTCGAAGGCGAATACTGGACGCAACGCCAGACAAGCGGAACGGTAACACTCACTTTCCGAATAAATGAACTACTTGACGAAATGCCAGACGATCTTCAAACACATCCGGTGACAGATGCCGAGAGCCATACGGACAGTGGAAGGTCATGATGTAACACACAACAGCGAACAATGCCATGCACTGGATTTTGTTCCGCTGACGCTTCACAAAACCAGTGATGGCAAACGTTCGGCTGATAACAAAATGATTGAATATTTCAATAATCTCTACAAATCAATCGATCTAAACGAAAGATACGAATGGGATATACCTTTCGATTGCCCTATTAAATTGCCCTTAGAGGCAATGTCTAATTATCACAAAAACAAATACTTAAAATTAAACTTGAGAGAAAAACTTTTTGAGTATGAAAGCCTATCTCCTCATTACTGGGTAATCCAAAATTGGGGAGGAATAAAAAGCTTTAAGAGAAACCAAAACAATGATGAAAAAATTAAAAAATTCTACGGTGAATTAAGACGTCAGAAATTAAGCAGAAATTCGTTTTCAACAATTTCTTCTTTGTCGAAGGTTAGCTCCTTTTGTGATTGTCATAATTATTTCATATATGATGCAAGAGCTATTTTTGCCTTGAACTGGATAATATTTAAGTGCGAAAGCCCTGACACACAAAAACTATTTCCACAGCCAATTGGAAGAAACTCAATAATTAATAAATATGACTTGGGCACAATAGTTAACCTATCCAATAAAAACTTTTCTTACTACAATTTAAATGAAGCATATTTTCAGTATTGTAAACTTATAAAAAAAATAAACCTCATGGTATGTCCAAGTGAAGAAGCATTTGTTTTAGAAATGCTCCTTTTTGTTACATCAGTAAAGGAAATTGCCGAAGATATTTCGGAGACTATAAAAATAAATATCAATTAGCCGAACAAATCGCTGCACAAGGATTGCCAGCACTGGCGCGCTGTCAACCTGTGAGCTTACCGAACCCCGCAGTGAGTTGCAAAGTTAGGCGCAATTAGGATAGCGTTTTTTTGAAAAAACAGGTTGCGGGACGCCCCGAGAGCGCCGGTTAAAACCGGAAAGGTGTAGTGAATGAAAGTTTCATACAGTGGAAGGAGTAGCGAACCACACTGACCCCGAGTCATGCGGCTGTGCCAGT
>JAUWOH010000374.1 GCA_030612225.1 Desulfobacteraceae bacterium | reverse complement strand
TTTTCGGTTACAGTACCGTAAAACATCATATTATAGCTTTTTTTGAATACAACTGAGAATAAATGTAATTACAGAGAGCAACTTCCGTCAATTTCAAAAGCATAGATTATTCTTGACTCCATTTCAGCCCGCCTGGAGGAGATGTGCTTAAAGTGCATGTTCACAACCCGCTTGGCAAGTTGCTGTTTGTCAGGTATTGATTCAAAACCGCTTGAAATAACCTCACCTGTATAGCCGTCAAGGATATCTGCGTCTTCACCGTTTGTTGCAACAGCAATCGGGACCTGATAAGGAGTCACAAGTCTTGATCCAGCCAGCACAGGCCGATGCCTGGTTACAAGCGAGCCGGGGCTGTATTTTATTATCATGCAGATTTTATCTGACAATGTGATCAAAAAATCAATCTTCACAACAGCTCTGTTTGCCCCCGCACTTACAGGAAGCTCACAGCGTGATTTAATATCATTTTTATTGTAGTCTTTCTTTTCTACAAGCAGCCGTGCCAGTTTTTGCCTGTACCTCTCATCAAGATTATCTTCGATGGTTTCACCTGTTATAAAATCGACAAGTTCGCCAAGTATTAAGTGGCCAGAGTTCATTTCAACAAATTCCCCTTTACATATTTCCGTCTTTGAAATAATGATAAATCATGTCTATTAGAGAAGAATTCGAAAAACGCGAAAAAAATTTTATGTCGCCTTTTGGATGTTTAAGTGCCAACATAAAAGGCCGCATAAAAAAGGAGGAACTCTGCCCCGTTCGAACCGCCTTTCAACTGGACAGAGATCGAATTGTTTATTCAAATGCTTTCAGACGGTTAAAGCATAAAACACAGGTTTTTTTATCGCCGCTTGGTGACGAATACAGAACACGTCTTACACATACCCTGGAGGTTGCTCAAATTGCAAGGACAATAGCACGCGCAATGTTTTTAAATGAGGACCTTACTGAAGCCATTGCTCTAGGCCATGATCTCGGTCATACGCCATTTGGCCATAGCGGCGAAACCGCACTTCAGGAAATATTTTCACATGGGTTTTCTCACAATGAGCAAAGCCTTAGAGTTGTAGAAGTACTGGAAAATAACGGGATGGGGCTTAATCTTACATATGAGGTTCGGGATGGAATTTTAAAGCACTCCAAAGGGTATGGAAAGATTATCCCGGATGATCCGGATGAGCAGGCATGCACCATTGAAGGCAGGATTGTAAGGGTTGCAGATATTATGGCTTATTTGAATCATGATCTGGATGATGCAATACGAAGCGGTGTTATCACACAAGATCAGGTGCCTGATTCATGTGTAAAGAATATCGGACGCACCCATTCAGAGCGGGCTACAACAATGATCAGAGATCTGATTTTTTCAAGCACGGAGCAAAATGGGGAGCTTCAATTGCGCATGACTGATGAAGTATATTCCGCAATGACAACTTTAAGACAGTTCCTTTATGATAATGTTTACCGCTCTGCCAGTGTCCACAACGAGTTTGTAAAGGCTAAAAAAATTCTGTCCGAGCTTTATTCCTATTTTCTTGGCAACGAAATGATGCTTAAACAAGAACTTACAGGAATGAAAATGGCAAATTTCATTTACAAAAACCAGCCAAAAGAACTGTCGGTTTGCGATATTATTGCCAGCATGACAGACCGATATGCCATGAACCTTTATTCCAAACTCTTTTTCCCTTCTCCCCTTGTTTGACGGTAAACGATGCATTTGTCCTTAGAAAAAGTAATTACTCAAATTGATAAGGATGTTTTTTTAAAGCGATTAAGAACTATCTATGCCTTAATGGATCTTAAATACAACGAAGCCGCTGCATATTACGGATTCAATTGTACAGGGTGCGAAGACAACTGCTGCCTGACTCGTTTCTACCATCACACCGTTTTGGAATACCTTTACCTTCTTGAAGGATTCCATAATCTCGATCCTGAAGAACAGACTGAAATTAAAGATAGAGCGCTTAAAGTAAAACGAAAATCGATTGAAGCCGACAAAAAAGGAAAACCGGTTCGCCGGATGTGCCCACTTAATTCCGACGGCAAGTGCATACTTTACTCCAGTCGTCCGATGATATGCAGGTTGCATGGTCTCCCCCACGAACTGCACAAACCAGGCATGGACGTAACGCACGGACCGGGATGCAAGGCCTTTTCAAAGTATTGCAGCAAAAAAGATTACTACAAGTTTGACCGGACACCTTTTTACATGGAAATGGCCTCTTTGGAAAAAGATTTGAAACTGGCCGCCGGTATCACAATGAAAGTAAAAATGACGGTAGCGGATATGGTGCTCTACTCAGGTTCAAAGTTCCATGGTTCAAGGTTCAAGGTTAACTGATGCAAACTGCACGGGTTTGAGATATTGAGGGGTGGCATATTGCGGGTAAACGAAAATCATGTTCAGGCAGATAAGCACAGACTTCGAAAAGCAGTGTTCTGCACGAATGAGGATTATTAATGTATCGAATGACTTCCGGCAAATATACACATGAACTCTCGCAGCAGTGCCTGGATTTCACGCTTTCGGTATGCATGCTTGCAAGCGGAAGCAAAGGTAATGCGACATATGTTTCCGACGGCTCAACTTCAATTCTTGTTGATGCAGGACTTTCGGGAATTGAAATCCAGCGCAGGCTCGAGACAAAAGGGCTTTGTCCTGAAAACCTGGACGCCATTATTGTATCCCACGAACATTCAGACCATGTTCAGGGTGTAGGGGTTCTTTCCCGTCGTTTTAATTTGCCGGTTTATATAAGTCACAAAACAAAAGAAGCATCACAACAACTAGGAAGTATTAGTGATCTGAGATATTTTGAGTGCGGAACGACCTTTAACATTAACAATCTGTTTCTACATCCTTTTTCCATATCTCATGACGCCGCAGATCCGGCAGGCTTTACTATAGAAAAAAACGGAACAAAAATAGGTATTGCAACCGACCTTGGTATTGCAACCTTAATGGTAAAAGAGCATCTAAAAGAATGTGCTCTGCTCATTCTTGAGGCTAACCATGACCCGGACATGCTGATAAACGGCCCATATCCATGGCCTTTAAAACAGCGTATCAAAAGCAGAACCGGACATCTTTCCAACAACAACTCGGCAACTCTTCTAAAAGAGCTTCTCCATGACCGACTTTGCCATGTAATCCTGGCTCACCTGAGTGAAACAAATAATACTCCTGAAAAGGCATTAAGTACGGTTGGAAACGCATTAAACAAATGCAAAGTACGTCTTGCTGTAGCAACTCAGGATAAATGTACGAATTTGTTATATCTGTAACTCAGGTTCAAAGTTCCATGGTTCACGCTTCAAGGTTGATGGCAAAGTAGAAAGTCACAATTTCGTGTAACCGCTGCCGTTCATCGGTTCATCAACTATGTCAAGCGATATGAAAAATGCGACTCAGCCGCAGGATAGGCAACCGTGAACCCCTGAACTCTGAACCTGTGAACGCTTACTAAATAGGTTTTCATTCTGTGAAAATAAGTCGCAGAAAATTTCTTCAATATTCCTTATGCTCCCTACCGGCAGGTCTGGCTGCTGACGGATTTTTTATTGAAAGGAAATGGGTCGGAATTAAAACCATTACTGTCGGAAAA
>JAUWOH010000137.1 GCA_030612225.1 Desulfobacteraceae bacterium | reverse complement strand
GAAAGATTGGTATCAAAGCTTGTATTATGAACGAATATTTGGCAATTAAGCCACTACCAATTAAAAGCATTATTATGGGAAGAGCTTGGCAAATTGAATGTGAAGGCGTATTATATAATTTAATGTTCCAAGGAAATAACGAACAGGATGTTTATTTAAAAAAAGGTCTCTATACATAGTATGTCTAGTTCCAGAAAAACCGTTACAACGCAGTAGATGAGACTTTTTGCGATACCATCAATAATAAAAAACTTTTAAGATAATATTAAACATGCCCTATCTACTACTTACATTGACGGTGCTTTTTTGGTCTGGAAATTTTGTTCTCGGAAGGGGTGTCCATGATGCTATTCCTCCCATTGCAATGTCCTTCTGGCGTTGGACCATTGCTTTAATAATAATCCTGCCTTTTGCCGTAAAACCACTTAAAAGCCAGTGGGATTTGATCCGAAGCCACTGGAAGATCATTACGATTCTGGCCATTTTTTCTGTAACTATTTTCAACTCATTCATATATTTAGCCCTGCAATCCACTATGGCAGTCAATGCAATTTTAGTAAACGCCATGACGCCGATATTTATTGTTTTATTTTCGTGGATCGGATTCAAGGACAAAATCACCCTTCTGCAGACATGCGGAGTTATCATTTCATTTTTCGGGTTATTATGGATCATTTCCAATGGCAATCTGAGGAATCTTATGCCGGTTCAATTTGTACGAGGAGATTTGTGGACTTTAGCCGCTGCTGTGAGCTGGGCTATGTATTCGATTTTACTTAGAAAGAGGCCGGAAAAAATGAGCCCCATCTGCTTTCTGACTTCGATTATAATAATCGGGCTGTTCTTTTTATTTCCATTCTATCTTTGGGAGATTCACACAGGCGAAACAATAAGACTGACAAGGACTAGCGTTTTCAGTGTTCTTTATGTTGCGGTTTTCCCATCTGTGCTCGCCTATATGTTCTGGAACAAGGCAGTAGGAATTATTGGAGCAAGCAAGGCCGGAATCTTTATACACCTAATGCCGGTTTTCGGTGTTATTATGGCGTACATATTCTTAGGCGAGCGACTGCGTTCTTACCACATTGCAGGTATCTGTTTGATATTTTCAGGCATCTATTTAACCACCATTCACAAAATGAGACCTTTGAAAAATGGTAATTGAACATTTTAAAACTGCCTCTCCTTTATTAACATAGCGCAACCGGGTTTATTTTCCAAAACGTTGTTCGCCAGTGAAAATATATAGGCCAGCTCCTTTGGCCAGGCATGCAAGGGTTAGGTTCAGTTGTGATGCGAGCTTTACAGCGAGTAGAGTGGGGCGAGATATGGAGAGAACAATCGAAATCTTCGCCCTTGCGGCCTTTTGTATCAGATCATAACTTGTTCGGGAAGAAAGAAGTAAAACAGCAGCCTTTTCCAGTTTGTTATCAAGAAAGAGCCGGCCGATGGCCTTATCAACGGCATTATGGCGGCCGACATCCTCGGCAGATGAGAGAATTTCAAACTCTAAGCTGCAAAGAGCAGCTCCATGGGTCGCAAGGGTTTTACCTCGCAAAGGCTGATGCTCGACAAGATTTTCGAGACACTCCAGCGCAGGTTCGATCTCTATTTTAAAATCATCTGCCGCAGGAGAAATGTTTTGGAGAACATCGTTTGCCAATTCTTTTCCGAATATGCCGCTGCTTGTCTGACTGACAAAACCGCGCTTTTCGATAAGTCGAGTTATTTTGTTAAGTCTCGATGATTTCAGTGAAACCATAACCGTGTTTGTATCGTTTTCATCACTAAATGCAATGGATATGAAATCATCGAGCGTATCGATAATGCCTTCGTAAAGACAAAATCCGGCAACCTGCGCTATTTCATCACCCGGTGTACGTAATACAACGGAATACGGTTTGCCTTGAATAAATATTGACAATGGCTCTTCATTAACAAGGTTAAGCAAAATAGCTTTCCCTGACATCCGATCCCTGTGTGTTACCTGATGCTCTCTAAATGTGTTCAAGGAGTTCTCCTTGCCTGCTTGTTGATTCGATTTCATTACCGTCTCTCTATTAAAAAATCTTTAAGCGCTGGATGACGTCGTAAAAAGGCTTATATACAAGGCGTAGTGGTTTTTCAGGGACGAGACTATACATATAGTATGTCGAGTTCCTGAAAAACCGCTACAACGCAGTAGATGAGACTTTTTACGACGCCATCCAGATATTTTTCTTGACAAAGGTTTGTGAAAGATGGATATTTTTGGTTTTTAAAATAGTCAAATCAGAGCCGATTAAAGGAGGCTATAAAAAATGTATGCTATAGTTGATTCGGGTGGAAAGCAATATAAAGTTCAGGAAGGTGAAATTTTAAGAGTTGAAAAACTGGCAGGAGAGGTGGGGGACGACGTTTCTTTTGACAAAATCCTTATGTTTTCAGACGGTGAAAATGTAAACATTGGAACACCGCTTCTTGAAGATGTCGCGGTGAGCGGACATATCGTAGAGCAGGGAAAGGCTAAAAAGATAATTGTTTTCAAATATAAAAGGCGTAAAAGATATCGAAGGAAACAGGGACATCGTCAGCAATTTACGGCTATTAAAATAGACAGCATTAAAAACTAATCACGAAAACACGAAATTTTTTACCGGTTTTGTCGCCGGTTCAAGGAGTTATAAAAATGGCACATAAAAAAGCAGGCGGCAGTTCAAAAAATGGCCGCGACAGCAATGCGCAAAGACGTGGCGTAAAAATTTATGGCGGACAAAAAGTAAGAGCCGGCAATATACTGGTTCGACAGCTTGGAACAAAAATACATCCCGGAGAAAACGTCGGGTTAGGCAAGGATTATACTCTGTTTGCCAAGATTGACGGTGTTGTAACTTATGAACGCTTGGGCCGTTCCCGCAAAAAAGCAAGCGTTTATGCTGAGGGCTCACTCTAAGTGTGAAATTTATTGATGAAGCGATTATTACTGTTCAATCCGGGGACGGAGGTCGCGGTTGTGTCAGTTTCAGGCGTGAAAAGTTTATCCCGCGGGGAGGACCGGACGGCGGAGACGGTGGCAAAGGCGCTGATGTTGTTTTAAGAACAACTTTACGCAAACGGACACTGCAACATTTTCAATTCAAAAGACAGTTTAAAGCCAAAAACGGTGCCGGTGGCCAGGGTAAGAAAAAAACCGGAAAAACCGGCAAGGACCTTATCATAGAAATTCCTCCTGGAACACTGATCAGTGACGCAGAAACAGGACAGACTCTAAAGGATCTTACAAAACCAGGCGAAACTTTTATAGCAGCAAAAGGCGGCAGAGGCGGCCAGGGAAACAGCCGGTTTAAAACATCGACACACCGTTCCCCCCGATTTTCTCAGCCAGGTGAGCCTGGCGAAACACTGATACTTAAGCTTGATCTTAAACTCCTTGCCGATGTAGGCATCATCGGTCTTCCCAATGCAGGCAAATCCACGCTTATCAGTTCCATCTCTTCAGCAAATCCAAAAATAGGAAATTATCCCTTTACAACCCTTTCGCCAAACCTGGGTGTTGTTCAAACTCCCTGGGGAGAACCTTTTGTCGTAGCGGATATCCCTGGATTGATTGAAGGCGCACACAAAGGCGCCGGTCTTGGCATTAAATTTTTACGGCATATTGAACGCACCCGCATCCTTGTCCATCTTATTGACGTGTTATCCATAGATTTGGATAATCCTCTTAAGGTTTATAATACAATTAACAAAGAACTTGCCATGTACAGCAAGGGGCTTGCAGAAAAACCTCAAATTGTGGTTTTGAATAAACTGGACTTGTCAGGCGCTCATGAATCTGCAAATACATTCAAATCTGCTGCACAAGATAAAAAAGTATTGCTGATTTCCGCAATCAACGGAACGGGCATTGACGAGCTGAAATCTCAAATTGTTAAATTACTGGATAATCATTCAGGGGTTAAAGGTTGAAAGGACAAAAAGAGCGTATAGCGAATGCTAAGAAGCCTGGATGCTGCGAGGTCAGGAAGCTAAGGGCTCACGAAAAAGAAATTAAAATGCGCATAGGACTTTTTGGCGGCACATATAATCCGATTCATCTTGGACACCTTCGGGCCGCCGTAGAGGTGAAAGAAGGTTTTTCTCTGGATGAAATTTATTTAATTCCTTGCGCTATCCCGCCGCACAAAAAATCAGGACACGTTGCCGGTGCCCAGGAACGCTATGAAATGGCTCGTATTGCGACTTCAAACACCCCGGGCTTTTTTGCTTCTGATGTTGAATTAAAACGCTCGGGACCTTCATATACCATCGACACGATTCTTTATTTTAAGTCGGTTCTAAAAAAAGATACGAAACTTTATTTTATTCTCGGGCTTGACGCTTTCCTTGAGATTGACACATGGAAATCGTATATGGATCTTTTCCCCCTTATTCCTTTTATTATTTTAACAAGGCCGCATGCAGGGCAAATAGATCCGGACTTGAGGCAACAAAAGATTGAAGATTTCATTAAATCTAAGATATCAGCCGGCTATAAATATGACTCTTCACAATCCGGTTTTATTCATTTGGAAATGGAGCCAGTTTTCCTTTTTGATGTAACCTCTCTTGAAATTTCATCATCGGCAATACGAAACCTTATAAAAAGGAGACGTTCCATCCGGTATCTGGTGCCTGATGAGATAATCGACTTTATAAAAACTAAAGGGCTTTATCTATGAAGCATGATTATGATCCTTCACTTGATCTTTATGTTAAAGCGGCTTTAGGCAGAAAAGCGCTTGGGCTTGTTGTGCTGGATGTCCGGGAACTTACCTCTGTGGCAGATGCATTTATCATCTGCAGCGGACGTTCAAATCGCCAGGTTACAGCAATAGCGGAATTTATCCAGATAGAACTTAAAAAAGCTGGAATAAAGCCTTTAAGCGTGGAGGGTAAAAAAGAAGGGCTCTGGGTTTTGCTCGATTATGGGCATGTGATTATTCATGTGTTTTATGAATCAGTGCGAAATTTTTATGACCTTGAAGGACTCTGGGTAGATGCTAAAAGGATAAAGACAAAAAGCCTCATTGAAGCAATGAAAAAGGAAGGGGTGTAAAAACAAATGTCTGGCAAAAAAAGACCATGTATGCTGATTATTCTTGATGGATGGGGAATAAGTGCCAAAAAACAAGGAAATGCTGTTTACCTTGCCAAAACACCTTTTCTGGACAAGCTTAAGGAAGAATATCCTGATACACAGCTTTTATGCTCAGGTGAAGCTGTTGGACTTCCTGGTGGCATTATGGGAAATTCCGAGGTGGGACATTTGAATATCGGTGCAGGCAGGGTAGTGTATCAGGATCTTCTGAGAATCGATATGGCCATTGGCAATGGAGAATTTTTAAAAAATGAAATGCTTAACTCGGTAATATCAAAGGTAAATACAAAGGGCTCGGCGCTTCACATTATGGGTCTTGTTTCAGACGGCGGCGTACACAGTCAGCTTGAGCATCTGTTTGCCCTTTTAGGTATGGCCAGGGAGAAAGGGGTAAGCAAAGTCTATATTCATGCCATACTTGACGGTCGCGATACACCGCCGGATAGCGGTGTTGGATATATTAAAAAGTTGCAAAAACATATAACCGATAAAAATTTTGGGGCAATTGCAACAATATGCGGGCGTTTTTACGCAATGGATCGGGATAACCGCTGGAACAGAGTAGAAAAGGCATACCGCCTCTATACGCTGGGTGAAGCAACCACCTGTGAAAAAGATCCGGTTGAAGCTGTAAAAAACGCCTACCTGCGGGATGAGACTGATGAATTCGTCCTTCCTGTTGTTATGACGGATAAAGACGAAAAACCCCTTGGATTGCTACAGCATAATGATGGAGTTATCTTTTTTAATTTTAGAGCAGACCGTGCCAGAGAGATAACAAAAGCTTTAACTGATCCGGCTTTTGAATCTTTTAAAAGAAAATTTTACCCGAAGCTATGCAAATTTGTCTGCATGACCCTTTATGATGCAAAATTTACGCTTCCCATAGCATTCCCACCGGTTCATCTGGATGATATCCTTGGCGAGGTAATAAGCAAAAAGGGCTTACATCAACTAAGAATAGCTGAAACTGAAAAATATGCCCATGTCACCTACTTTTTTAACGGGGGGGAAGAAAAGCCATTTCCTTTGGAAGATCGATGCCTGATTCCGTCACCTCGCGAGGTTTCCACTTACGACCTGAAACCGGAAATGAGTGCCTACCTGGTTACCAAAGAGGTTCTCCTGAGGTTAAAATCAAAAAAGTATGACGTACTCATGCTGAATTTTGCCAACATGGACATGGTAGGACATACCGGCTTTATTGATGCAGCGATCAAGGCGGCTGAAACCGTGGATGAATGTGTCGGCAGGATAGTTTCTGAAGTCAGAAGGCAAAAAGGAGTTGCTATTATTACTGCTGATCATGGAAATGCCGAGCAAATGACAGCTGATAACGGACATCCTTATACAGCCCACACCCTTAACCCTGTCCCGTTTATCCTTGTGGATGATACCCGTCGTGGCTCCAGCCTAAAACCCGGTAGCCTTGGCGATATAGCTCCCACTATTCTTCACATAATTGGCATTGACAAACCTGACCTGATGACAGGGAAATCGCTGCTGGATACTTGATGTCAGCCATCAGGTGCTTATTCAAAGACTTTTTGCTATAGCATCAAACTCGAGACTATAATGTTTTATCGAGTTCTTTTTTCAATTTCTTTTCTATGTCAGAAAAAAGGCTTTCTTTCTTTTCCTTTTGTTTTGCCGTAAACGACTCTATTTTTTTGGCAAAAGATTTTTGTGTTTCTTTAAATTTTGCGAGTTCATCGGAAAGAGCGCTTTCCTTTTCTTCTCTTGGAATGTCTTCAATTTTTATATGGTTTTTAACAGACAGCCTCACTCCGTATGGGCCTTCAACAGCTTCTATAATTTCCAGTTCTTTAAGCTGCTTACAGATAAAATTCCCATGTTCCAGAGAAAAAGATATTAACCGGCAGACGTCGTCAATTGAAGGAGGGGCAGATTTCTGATGTTCGCAAACCCTGATGGCGGCGACGAAAAGATGAGCACTAGAATAAAGATTATCAGTCTTCATAACGGCAATAAGGTCTTGGAAAAACAGTTTAAAAATGAGACCTTTGCAGATAAGCGCAGACTTCGAAACGGCACTTTTCGCCCGATTTATGCGTCAGGCGAAAATTTCGGCACGCAGTAAAGCGTTAGCGCTATCCTCGAAATATTCAATATATTCCTGCCTGCCCCGTCGGTCTGGCAGATCGTACTGGGGTGGTTGAAATTTTCGCCTTCCCCCGCTCAAAGTCCGGGATCTTCGACTTGAACTCGAACAGATAAGCGCAGACTTCGAAAATTACCATTTTTCAAAGATCTCAAAATAATATTTTAAGA
>JAUWOH010000208.1 GCA_030612225.1 Desulfobacteraceae bacterium | reverse complement strand
TAATAAATTTACATTTAAAGGGAAAATAAATATTAATACCGCTAAGCTCCCTGTCTTAATGGCCCTTATGCCAGAAGGATACGAAGACCTTGCCCCGCTGATTGACGAATATCGAAGGGAAACTGAGGGAGTCGAATATATTTATGATCTTTCAAGTTCCACATGGTATAAAAAAGTGCCCGGATGCGGCGATCTTAAAATCAATCCTGATCTAATAACCACTTCAAGCGATATTTTCCGCATTGAATCGACCGCTGCCCTGCATGATATGAAATTGACGGTAACATCTGTTATCCGGAGAGAAAAAGATAAGAAAGATAAGAGATGGAAATGCAAGGTTTTATCCATGAACAGCTCATAGCCGTTAGCTCATAGCTCATGGCTGATAGCTCATAGGAAAAAGATTATTTTACCATATTTATTCCAACTGGCAATACTACCAACTATGAGCTATCAACTATCAGCTATGAACTATGAGCTATTACAGGTAATCTTATGAGCCGGAAAATTCTTGGACTTGACATACGAAATAACGCTGTATCTGCGGTTTTAATAAATAGCAGCACTAAATCAGCCCGGATAGAAGCCTACGACTCTGTTTTAATACCTGACCAAAACGAGGGTGAGTCCGGGTTGACCATAGCCCTGGAAACAATTGTCAAAAAGATTGATACTTCAGGGTGCGTGTGCGTTGCTTCCTTTCCGGCAGAGCTGGTAACTTACAGAAACATCAAGGTTCCTTTTAAAAATAAGAAAAAAATTATTCAGATCCTCCCATATGAACTTGAGCCGACGCTTCCTTTTCCTGTGGAGGATTTGATAATCGACTTTCACACAATAAAAATTTCCGGCAATGACGACCATACGGATATTATTGCCGCCGGAGTTGAAAAATCTGCAGTTAAAACCTACCTTGATGTACTTACGTCTTTTAAAATTGAACCTGAAATTTTAACCATCAGCGGATATTCCACCGCACTACTTCTTACCCGTTCTGCCGGTACTCCTGAAAATTTGCTTTTTATAGACATTGAAGTTGATAAAGCCACCATGTTTGCTGTTGCTGGCAAACGGATATTCATTATTCGCAGCTTGCCGATATTTTCAACCGCTACTTCTGCTGTAAAATCACTTGGCACCGGTATCCAGCAAACAATAGCTTCATTTAAAGAGCTTTTTGATATCGATTTTGGGCCGGAAGAAATCCTGCTGACAGGCCGTGGTCTTGAAAAATTTAATTTTGAAAGGGCGTTGTCGCAACTGCTTGAACTTCCCGTAAAAAGAATAGAACTTTTTCGAGAAACCGATATCGATATAGAAAATTACATGGCAAGTTCATGGAATCATGAAAAGATGGACAATGCGCTGGCTCTTGCCTTAAGCGAGATTAAAAGGACTGACGGCCTCAATTTTCATAAGGGCAGCTTTGCAGGGAAAGCGTTGCTGGATAAACATAAAAACAGCCTTACCAAAACAGGTATTCTGGCAGGAGTAGTTTTAACACTGGCTTTATTAAATTTTATTCTTAATTCATATTTCATGAACAGAAAAATAGATCGTATAAACCATCAGATAACAGGAATTTTTAAAACTACTTTCCCTGAAGTTACAAAGATAGTCGATCCTTTGCAGCAGATGAAGGTGAAGATCGAGGAAGCAAAAAAAAGTGCATTCTTTTCGGGAAAAACAACAAAACAGATTCGCATTGTTGCTGTGCTTAAAGAAATAAGCGAACGAATACCTGCCAAAGCAGATGTCGAACTTACAAGGCTCATTGTGGGGCAGGGAAACGTGCTGATTTCCGGAAACACAGACACATTTAATTCGGTGGATGAAATAAAGAGCCGGATCGAACAGTCGGAACTTTTTCAAAAAGTTACCATCACATCCACAAATAAGGAAAAATCAGGCAGCCGTATCCGATTTAAGCTCAAGGTTACTTTATGACTTTTAATACACTTAAAAATCTTAATAAGCGCGAAAAATATGTGGTTTATGCCGGCTCGGGTTTGATAGCCCTTTTTATCCTGGTACAGTTTATCATTTCTCCGATTATCAGCAGCAGGCAACGTCAGGTAAGAGCCCTTCAGGCAAAAACGAATATTCTACAAGATATGCATATCTTAAAAGCAGAATACGATATCATCCGGGAAAAGGCTGTAATTTACAAGAAACATTATGCTGCAAGAAAAAAGAATTTTACTTTATTTGCCTTCCTTGACGGACTTACGGTTAAATCAGGGTTAAAAGATAACATAACCTATATGAAGCCATCAACATCCGTGAGGGAGGGAAGTCCGTACAGGACTTCAAAGGTCGAGATGAAACTCCAAAGTATAACTTTAAAGCAGTTGACAGCTTATTTGCATGGAATAGAAACATCTAAAAACGCTGTGAGTATAAAGCGGATTTCGATTATAAAAACAGGCATTAAAGAAGGATATCTAAATGCTGTTTTGCAGATCGAAACTGTTGAAATATGACTAAAATCATGAATAATACAAAGAAAAAACTTTTATACCTATCATATATAATAGCGGCATTTGTTTTTTTTCTTTATGTTCTCTTTCCTTCAGATGCCGTTAAAACATATATTGAGCACAAACTGGGTAGTATCAATCCGGAATTATCAATTTCAATTGATAACATAAATCCGGTTTTCCCCCCGGGCGTCAAACTTAACGCTGTAAGCTTTTATTATATTCGCAGTTTATTGCTGGACGCTGAAACAATAAAAATAGTCCCGAGGATTTTTTCGGTTTTCAGCTCAAAGACAGCTTTTTCATTTAAAAGCGTTGCTTATGAAGGTATAATAAATGGAAAGGCCACAATTGGCAGCAATGCCGGGCATATTAAAATTGATGCGGATCTGTCTGAGATTCAGATAAAAGATATACCCGCCATAAAAAATCTGGTCGGCATAGAAAAAGAAAAATATAAGGTTGCCGGAATCCTTGACGGAAAAGTTACATACAGTAATAATAAGGGTTCTGACAGGGTCATGGGAGCAAAGCTGGCCATATCAGACTGCAGTATTAAGCTTAAAGAACCTGTTTTCAACCACGAAAGCTTTGCTTTCAGTAAGATTGAAGCCGATTTAGCGACTGTTAAAAAAATAGTACAGATTAAAAGCTGCACTATTGAAGGAGACAAGGTAAACGCAAGCCTTTCCGGTTCTATCGTTACAAAAAAGAATTTAGGCTCAAGTGTTTTAAACCTGAAGGGAAAGATTAAGCTTAAACCTTTATTTTGGGGGAATACGAAAAAAAATCTTCTGGCGAGTATATTCCCTGAAAAAATGTCGGGCAACGGTTCCTTTTCTTTCAAGATTGGCGGGACTATTAATAACCCTGAATTTACTTTGAAATAATGTAAGCGTTCACAGGCACCGCATCTGCAGCACCTGTGAACGCTTACAGGGGATTGCAACCTTTTTGTTCCGAATGTGCGTGAATGGGTACGAAATAGTTGCTGTGATGATTATGACAAACAGATACTTTACAATATCAAATATTTTATTAATCACAATTGCTGTTTATTTCAGCATCAGTGCATTTTATAAAATAACAACTCACCAGCTCAACCCTGTACCTCCTCAAAAAATTACCGGCACAAGGCAGATATCTTCTCTGGAAGATGAGGCTTTACACCCCTTAAGTTATTACCAGACAATAGTTGAGCGGAATCTTTTCAATACGTTAAAAGACGGGACTTCGCAACCAATTCCTATTAAAATAGAAACACTGAAACAAACGGCATTAAACTTGAAACTCTGGGGAACGGTCACGGGCTTAGCCGGCCAACCATATGCTGTTATTGAAGAAGCAAAGGGGAGGCAGCAAAACCTTTATAGAGTGGGAGATACGGTTCAGAATGCAACTGTCAAGATGATTTTAAGAGAAAAAGTTATACTGAGCGTAAACGGACAGGACGAAATCCTGGAAATAGAGCACGTCCGCAGCCTTGCAAGAGGAAGACAGCCTCATAAAACAGTAAGGAAATCGCGGGGACAAAAAATAACCTTAAAACGCTCTCAGATAGAAAGTTCTGTTAAAAATGTAAATGAATTATTGAAACAGGTGAAAATACGGCCCCATACTGAAAACGGACAAGCCGCCGGCCTTATGTTATCCAGCATAAAGCGGGGTTCTATCTTTCGGAGGATGGGACTTAGAAGCGGGGATGTAATAACCGGTGTTAATGGAAGCAGCCTTGTATCAGTGGATGATGCCCTGAAAATATACGAAAGTATGAAATCGTCTTCCAGCATGTCGATAGACATAAAAAGAAGAGGCCGGAATAGAACAATTGATTATAATATTGAATAATTTTAAGAAATTGATTATACTTGTTTATTCTAAAATCAGGATGGAGGGACGTGGCATTGATTTACCCCTCGAAGGGGCTGTTGGATACAGCGAGTTTAAAGTGACTAAAGTGTCTAAAGTGAGCTAAAGTGACTAAAGTTGTGGTGTCGCTTAGCTCCAGTCTTCGCCTTTGGCTACGCCCTGGCAAGCCATCTTTTTTATAAAAATAAATTAGACAGAATTCCTTAACTTTAGGCACTTTAGACACTTTAGTTCACTTTAGGCACTCTTCAGCCACCCTTTGAGATTTACTCAGGCAAAGCCAATTATCGCTGACCACACCAAAAGAACGTGGTTTTAAAAATTGAATAAACTGAAAGTACACGTGAAAAAAATGAAAATATACTGCAAAATATCAAAAGCCATTATCTTTTCCCTTATTTCTATTTTCCTTGTCTCGTTTGCCTGCTTGTCATTTGCCCAAACAGGCAAAAACACAAAGAGCTCAAGAGAGTTAAAGGGAAAAGTAGAATCCAAACGATTCATCTCTATTGATTTTAATAACGTTGATATAAATGTTTTTATTAAGTTTATCAGTGAGCTGACCGGAAAAAATTTTGTTATAAATAACAAGGTCAAGGGAAAGGTAACAGTTATTTCTCCTTCCAAAATTTCCGTAAAAGAGGCTTATAAAGTCTTTGAGTCTGTGCTGGAAGTCCATGGCTATGCCACGGTAAAAGCCGGCAAAGTAATTAAAATCATTCCATCCCCTGAAGCCCGTACCAAGAATGTTGAAACCTTTCTAAAAGAAAGCGCGGCTTCCCCGGAAGACAAGATTATAACCCAAATAATAACTTTAAAATATGCTAACGCCTCTGAAATAAAGAAGCTTTTTGCGCCTCTGATTTCAAAGAGCAGCGTAGTTCTTGCCTATTCTCCGACAAATATGCTGATTGTCACCGATTTTCATTCAAATATCAAGCGATTGATGCGAATTTTAAAAGCTATTGATGTAACAGGAATCGGCCATGAAATTTCCGTTATCCCCCTTGAATTTGCAGATGCTGAAAAACTTGTAAAGATTTTAAGTTCTATTTTTCAGCCGAAAAAAGCAGCCAGAAAAGGAGCATCAGAAAGAACAATATTGTTCATATCCGATGAGCGGACAAATACGCTTGTTCTGCTTGCCAGCGAAGTTGACAGTTTAAGAGTCAAGAGCCTGATAAGTATGCTTGACAAACAGACGCCTAAAGACAAAGGAAAAATCCGTGTCTATTACCTGGAACATGCCACAGCCGAAGAACTGGCCAAAGTTCTTCAGGCGCAGACATCCGGCAAAAGCAAAGCTTCGGCAAAGGGAGGAAAAGCCCCTCTTCTTTCAGGCCAGGCAACAATAACGGCAGATAAAGCAACAAACAGCCTTATCATAATGGCAGACAACGAAGATTACCAGGTTTTTGAAGAGATCATAAAAAAACTCGACATTCCAAGGGCAATGGTCTTCATCGAGTGCCTTATCATGGAAGTAAATACCAAAAAGGATTTTAAACTAGGCACCGAATGGAAGGCTTTTGGGGAAGCACACCACGACGGCAGAGACGGAGCTGCCGGCGGAGGATTCAGCGGGGATGAATACTCCTCTTTAGCAGGACTGGCGACGTCAGGAGCACTGCCCAACGGTTTTTCCCTTGGGGTCTTCGGTGAAATGATTAATATTTCAGGTATTATGTTTCCAAGTATTGCAGCCATCATAGAAGTCTATAAA
>JAUWOH010000136.1 GCA_030612225.1 Desulfobacteraceae bacterium | reverse complement strand
TAAAGAAACTCCCTCTTCTTTAAACATCTGTAACATTAAATTTTCACAGGTTTTGTAACCGCATGCCCCCATTCCTGCCCTGGTAATTGCCTTTATTTGATTCATGTCTCTTATACCTGACCTGATCAACTCACGGATTTCACGGGCGGTTACTCTTTCACACCGGCAAATGATTGCCTCGTCAGAGATTCTGTCCAATGTGATTTCGTCTTTAGGCAACGTGACTCCGTCTTTTTGAATCCGAAACCCCGCAACCTGTTTGGCAATTTTTTCAGGAACCTTAATCTTTATAATCTGGGTTTTTCTTGATGCCTTTTTAATTGCAGCACTAATAATAATCGCTTCTCCAAGTGGATTCCCATCATAATCAGTCAAAAGGACCCGGTCCCCCTTTTTATATTTATAGTTATATACTTCATAGGGTAAGGAGACTATAGGGTTCTTTTGGTCTTCACGGTAATCTACCAGGGAAATTGCCAGACCGGGACAAATGAACAGGCATTTGTGGCAACCGATGCATTCATTTTCAGTTATCTGAGGGTTTTCCAGCAAAGAATCACCGGGAATATAAATAACCTCCTGTTTACACACAGAAACACATGGATTACAGGGAATTTGCTGGTGACAATGGATTATAGGTGTGATACCGGTTTCAGGGTATGAATCATAAAGGGGCGTTGTAGCAGGTCCGGGATGTCTTTTCAGAGCATTTGCCTTTTCATACCAGTCATTCGGGACAGGCTTATTTTCTTTGCCGAGTGCTCCGGCAATTTTCATGCCGGCTATCTTACCACTAAACATGGCAGAGGATGCTTCGGCAATTTCCTTTGCATCACCGGCCTCAAAAACCTTTATTCCTGCCTGCTCTGCCTGTTTGAAAAATTCATTTACAGGACTAAGTCCTACTGCAATTAAAACCGTATCACATTCATATGTCTTTTCCGTGCCGCGAATCGGTTTGAAACTATCGTCTATTTTGCACACGGTAACGGACTCTACATTTTCATTTCCATTGGCGGATATAATTGTATGTCCGGTGTATATCGGCACACCTAGTCTTTTGATTTTATCAGCGTGCACCTGGTACCCACCGACTTCGGGCAGCGCCTCAATTAACCCGACAACATTAATGCCGGCCTGCAAAGCATGATAGGCGGCTATCAATCCTACATTACCGCCCCCCACTACAAACAGCCTTTTGGCAGGCTTTACAAGATCCCTGTTAACAAGGGTTTGGAAGGCTCCTGCCCCATAAACATCCGGCAAAGTATTTCCAGGAAATACCAGAGATCTTTCCCTTGCACCTGCCGCATTGAGAACAACTTTGGGTTTAACAATCGAATATTTCTTTCCGTCAGTAATTATTCCCACTTTTTTGTCACTAAAAACGTACGTTGCCGTGCTGTTTAACCACACCTTTATAGATTTATGGTTTAGCAGCTCTTCTTTTAGAATTGTTGCAATATCTATACCCCTGGTTCCGGCATAACAATCATCAATTGATCCAAAAAACTTGTGTGTCTGAAGAACTAGCTTTCCTCCTAATCGATCTTTGTCATCAACAATAAGGGTTGCAATTCCTCTTTCACCTAACTGTAGTGCAGCAGAAAGACCGGCAGGGCCGCCGCCGATTATTAAAACATCCGTCTCAATTTCTTTGATATCCGAAAATTGAAAATCATCCACAGTTACTGCAAGTTCCGGCAACCCTTCAATACTTTCAACAATCATATTCTCTTCTACTTTTGTCATACAGGATTTTACCGAAACACCATTTGCTATAACCGAACATTGAGCACATTGCCCATTGGCGCAAAACATTCCCTGGGCAAAGTTATCTTTAGCATGATGGCCAAATACATGAATCCCGTTGGCAAAGAGAGCGGATGAAATCACCTCCCCTTCATTGGCCTCAATTTTACTTCCATTCCAGTAAAAAGGTATTTTCTTCGTCTCAGGAATACTGAGAACAGGATGTTTTTCAATTCTCCATTCAGACATTAAATGATACTCCTTAAACTTTGTCAGTCAAACCTTGATAATCTCGTAAAAAGCTATAATATGCCTCTTTGCAGCACTGTAACCGTAAATAACTTGTCAATCATATCAAAAGGTTATGGTTTAGTTATTTGAAAGCTTGTTTTTAATTGACAATTCGCAATTAACTATTCACAATTCACAATTTGATTTTAGCAAATACAATTTTAAAACAAATAATTGTCAATTGTGAATTGAAAATTGATAATTGTTAACGATGATAGCTTTTTATGAAACCGTCAAAATCTTGATACCCTGTAGGGATAAGGATCCACATGCGGAGCCTCTCCGCTTAATATTTCGGAAACCAGCTTTCCGGTTCCCGGCGCCATTGTAAGACCCAGCATATTGTGACCGGCCGCAATCATGACATTTTCCAGACGCGGCGATCGATCAATAATGGGTAATCCATCACAGGTCATGGGCCGCCACCCGCACCATTCGTCCTGTATGCCGGCAAATTTCACATCACGCAAATAACCTTGTGCCGCATGAAGCAGTGCATCGAGCCTCACCTGGTTCAAGCTTTTATCAAATCCGGCAAACTCCATGGTGCCGCCAAGTCTGATATCGCTTTCCCATGGAGTTATAACTACTCCGGTTTCCTGAAAAAAACAGGGAATCGACGGACTGTTTTGAGGTCGCGGCATTGTTACCGAATATCCTTTCCCCGGTTGAATGGGCAATCTGCAACCAAGGGCTCTATTCAACAGGGGAGCCCAGGCACCGGTGGCCACCACAAACTGATCTGCCGAAAAATGTTCTTGTCCGGCAACGGCTGCAACAGCCTGGTCATTTTTTGCCATGAAGCCGGTTACTTCGGTCTGCTCAATGATTTTAACCCCTTTTTGGGCAAGAACCCGTTTTAGTTCTTTCATTAAATTGTCCGGACGAAGATGAGCGGTATGCCTGGAAAACCAGGCTCCTGCTACTTTATCCCCAACAGCGGGTTCCTGTTTTAAAAGCAATTTCCTGTCCAAAGAAGTTGGGCTGACACCGAAATGTTTTTTCAGTGCATCAGCAGATCCGTAATTTTCAAAGTCTTTCCGGGATTTAAAAATATGCAGGGCACCCTTAACTTCCCAACCACAGTCCAACGATTCTTCGATAATTAAAGCATGGTAAAGATCAATGGCACTTTGCATGATGGCTGCCCGACCTTCGGCGGACACCAGGATATCTTTTTGATTGCAGTGAAAGGCAAACTTCATCAACCATGTTGCCAAAGCCGGATCGAGCCTCGGCTTGATTAACAGAGGTGCATCTTTTTTAAAAACCCATCCAATGCCTTTAATTAAATTGTCGGTGGAATTGAGAGGCAGGATATGATCAGGCACTATCAGGCCGCAGTTTCCATGGGAAGCCCCATAACCAAAGCGGTCTTTATCAATGATGGTCACCCGCCATCCTTTTTGATTTAGATAGTAGGCAGTGACGGCACCTATGACACCGCCGCCGATGATCACAACTTTGAAGCCCTTATGCATGTTCAATTGTTCAACTGAGAAGCATGTATCTCTGATCGTAATTTCCGCCCTCCATCAAGTCCTGAAGCGGCAGAGCACAAAAAACCGGCTGCTGAAATTCTCGCAGCCGGCGATTTGAGCCGCGTTAAGCAGCGATATATTTTAGCGCATCAGTGTTAACTTTCACCCATATAGACCTTTCTGACCATCTCGTTTTCATTGAGCTTGTCAGCGGAATCGTTCAACACCACCTCACCCGTTTGAATTACGTATCCCCGACTGGCCACCTGCAGGGCCATGCGCGCGTTCTGTTCGACCAGAAGAATAGTAGTGCCGGATGCATGCAACTGCTGGATCGTTTCAAAGATACTGTCCACAAGAACAGGTGCCAGCCCCATGGAAGGTTCGTCGAGCAATAATATTTCCGGATTGGCCATCAGTGCGCGGCCCATGGCCAGCATCTGTTGTTCCCCGCCGCTTAATGTCCCGGCAACCTGCCTGGTTCTCTCTTTTAACCGGGGAAACAGCGTAAAAACACGGTCAAGATTTTCTTCGTTGAGTTTGCTGTCTCTGCAGGTAAAAGCACCCATGTCCAGATTTTCCCTCACACTTAACTGGCCGAATATTCGGCGGCCCTCCGGTACCTGTATAATTCCCTTGGTCACGATTTCGTGAGCTTGTAACCTGGTCAGATCCTCACCATTCAGTTTAATGGCTCCCTCCCTTGGTTTTAAAAGACCACTAATGGTTCTCAGGGTCGTACTCTTTCCTGCCCCGTTGGCACCGATTAGGGTAACGATCTCTCCTTTATCAATATGAATGGAAACATCTTTAAGGGCATGAATCTTTCCGTAGTATGCATGCACATTTTGAACTTCAAGCATCGCCATAGTCAATTTACCTCACGTCGTTTGCTAATAAAATAATGACAGTTCCGAAAACCGGACGATTAAAAAGCGCTTCAACACCATCGATCAATGGACCTCGGCCGCGCTGCCTTTTCCCAGGTAAGCCTCGATCACCGTCGGATCTTTTTTAATATCGTCCGGTGTGCCTTCGGCAATCTTCTTGCCGTAATCTAGCACGGTCACCGTTTCGGAGATTCCCATAACGACCCGCATCTGGTGCTCGATCAAAATGATGGTGATTCCGATCTCATCTCTGAGGTGCTGAATAAAATCCATCATGGCCTGGGTTTCACTCGGGTTCATCCCCGCGGTCGGCTCATCCAGGAGTAAAAGCTTCGGCCTCGAAGCCAGAGCCCTCGCGATTTCCAGTCGTCTCTGTTCACCATAGGGAAAATTCTTGGCCATCAAATCGCCCTTGCCTTCCATGTTAATAAACTTGAGAAGACGGCGCGCTTCATCGGCCGCTGCACTTTCTTCCTTGCGGGTCGCCGGCAAAGACAATACGATCCCGAAAAACCCTGATTTCAGGTGACTGTGGAGCCCGACCAGGATGTTTTCCATGGCCGTTAAGTTTGGGAAAAGACGGATATTCTGATACGTCCTTGAAATTCCCCGGTGAACGATCCGGTCCGGACTCAAACCGACCACGGAACGCTTGTCAAAAATAATCGCCCCGTCATCCGGTCGATAAAACCCTGTTACACAGTTGAAAAATGTGGTTTTCCCTGCACCGTTGGGACCGATAATGCTGTGGATGCTGTTATCTTTAATCTCGACATCCAGTGAACTCACTGCCACCAGCCCGCCAAAACGCTTTGTCATCTTATCTGTTTTGAGAATAGCCATAAATTCTCCTCATTACCGGGCTAGGTCGCTGTTGCCGTTTCTGCTTCCGCCACGTCATTTTCTTCCTTATGAAGTTCCAGTTTATGCCGCGCTTCCGGCCACAAACCTTCGGGCCGTAAAATCATCATCGCCACAAGTGCGGCCCCGTATACCAAGAACCGGTATTCGGCAAATTCTCTCAAAAGCTCGGGTAATCCCACCAGAGCGGCCGCCCCGACAATAACGCCGGGAATACTGCCGATACCCCCGACAATAATCAGACAAATGACGTTAATGGAGATCATCACGTTAAAACTGTGAGGATAAACCGAGCCGATCTTAGTGACAAAAATGGCGCCGCTCAGGGCTGAAAAACCCGCACCGGTCGCAAAGGCCAGCAGCTTGGTTGCCACCAGATTAATACCCATGGCCTGGGCCACATCTTCATCCTCCCGCATGGCCATCCAGGCCCGTCCCAACCTGGAATCTCTCAGTCGTATCGATATAAACACGACCAGCATGCATCCGGCCAGAATCAAGTAATAGATATGCTGGGGCTCAACCATCTGGTACCCGGCAATAACCGGGTTGGGAATCCTTCCGACTCCTTGTGCGCCTCCCAGCCAGGGCTTTAAAAAGTCGGAAAGCACCAGAATACGGATAATTTCGCCAAACCCGAGGGTGGCGATCGCCAGATAATCTCCCCGCATTTTTAACACCGGAATACCAAGAAGGACACCCGATAAAATACCAAACATGACCGCGAAGGGAAGTGCCTGCCAGAAGGTGAGACTGAAAAACCCGAGTTCAGGAGAAGTTAAAATCGCCGTGGTATACGCGCCGATAGCAAAAAAGGCCACATATCCAAGATCGAGCAGCCCCGCATAACCCACCACAATATTAAGCCCCAGCCCCAGAAGGATAAAAAGCCCGACGATGGTAAGGACTTCGCTTAGAAACAGACCGAGAAGGTGGGGCAGTACGATCAGAAAAATGGCAAGGATGAAAAAAGAGGCTATCTTGATGTTACGTTGGGTCCCTCCGGGGAGCCGCGTGTATCCTTTTTTTACGCCTTCCCCCTTTTTGGCCCAGATGACATAGATGATTCCGATAATCACCGCGATGGCAATGGATCCGGATATGCTCAGACCGTTTTGTGTATACAGCCAGTCACTGATAACGGATAGTACCCCCCAGGGTGCGAGCACCGGTCGAATGAGATCCTGCAGCAAACCGACCATCAGGACGCTGGAAACGCAAATAATCGTCACCCGCCGGATAAATTCCGGAATCAGGTAGAGTGCGCCGGCAACTATACCGCAAATAAGGCCCCCGAGAAGAATGATAAATATGCCCCCGGCACCTTCGAATCCCGCCGTCAGTATCTTATAAAGTGCCGGAGATGCGTTGATCATCACGGCCCGAATGTTGATCACATGACCGATCATAACCAGCAGGGCTAAAAATCCGCTGGTCACCAGCGACGCTGTCACCGCGTTTAAAAAAATTTTAAGGTTTCCTGTTCCGGCGGTTCGCTTAGCCGCGTGGTACGCTATCAGTACCGTCACCACGAGAATGAGGACGATACCCATGGTGATTACGTCGGCGACAATATAGCGTTTATTAAACGACTCAACCATTCCAACAAGCGCAATTGCAAGTGCCGAAATACCGCCGATCATACCAGGTTTTACACCTTATCATTAGTTCATAAGAACGAATTTTTTTGACATAAATTATTGAACCAATTGCAGAAATGAAATGAAAAATATATCAATAAAAAATCAATTTTATAAGAGTCAATCGTTTTTTATCATTTTTTAAAATCATTCATATCTGAATGATTTACCCATCATCCTAAAAATAAGGGCAAAAATGGTTTCCATTATTTCAAAGAAAAATATTGTACTGTTGCAAAACGGTTTAAAATCTCTAAAAAATGAATAAAAAAAAATAACATTTGCCCTGAAATGAAGGTTGATGAGTGTTTTGAAAAAAAATTCACACTTAGCATCCTCACATAGTTGCAAGGAAAAATAAAGGTGTTGTGTTTTTACACCTTTTTCTGCCTAGTACCAGGATTTCACCCAAGAACAGATAGCACAAAGTGTCGGGGTGTTAAGGACTTCCTATTATAGTAAATTTATTAGGGATTTCCTATAGTAAATTTATTTAGGATTTTCTATAGTAAATTTATTAGGAATTTTCTATAGTAAATTTATTA
>JAUWOH010000209.1 GCA_030612225.1 Desulfobacteraceae bacterium | reverse complement strand
AATCATATTAAATAATTTAAGCGTTACGTATGAAATATTTTTAATTCTTCTTGACATCCGAATTGCCACTCTGATAAATTGAATGAATATTCATTCATAAGATTCAATTTGACTCTACGTTTTAAAAGGAGAGACCATCATTAATACTAAAAACACTAACAATAAAAATGATAAATACAAACGTATTCTTGAGGCTGCCGTTAAAGTATTTGCAAAGCAGGGCTTTTATCAGTCAACCATTTCTCAAATTGCCGGAGAAGCAGGTGTTGCCGACGGTACTATCTATCTTTATTTTAAAAATAAAGATGACATTCTGGTACAATTCTTCACATACAAGACTAAACAGGTATTTGAGCGATTCAGGAAAGAGGTTGAAAAGGGAAAAAACGCAAAAGATAAGCTTATTAATCTTATTCGCCATCACCTTAAGGTATTTCAACGTAACAAAGATATGGCAGTATTATACCAGGCCGAAACACACCAGAGTAACCGTCTTGCGGAAGATCAAATAAAAGAAATGTCCAAGATGTATCTTGATATTATTTCTGAAATAGTTGAACAGGGGCAGCAGGAAGGGAGTGTTAGAAAAGATATTTATATGAGCCTGGTTAAGCGTTTCATCATAGGCTCTGTTGACGAGGTTATAAACACCTGGCTGCATTCAGATGGAAAATACGACCTGGTTTCCATGGCTGATCCACTTGTTGAGCTTTTCATCAGGGGAATCGGCAGTAACGAGAAAAGCGTGAATAGTTAATACATTGATGAATTCGTAAAAAGTTTTTGAATAAGCTCCGGATGGCTAAGTAAAAAGGCTCATATACAAGGCGTAACGGTTTTTCAGGGACGAGACTATACATTTAGT
Organism: Desulfobacteraceae bacterium; assembly: GCA_030612225.1. Lineage (GTDB taxonomy): Bacteria > Desulfobacterota > Desulfobacteria > Desulfobacterales > JAUWMJ01 > JAUWMJ01. The sequence continues at coordinate 5,206 of JAUWOH010000209.1, read as the reverse complement.
ATGTCGAGTTCCTGGAAAACCGTTACAACGCAGTAGATGAGACTTTTTACGACGCCATCTAAATAAACATCAAACAAGGAGAATAAACCATGGCACAGCAAATTGCGGATAGGAGGGACGTCGATTTTGTCCTTCATGAAATGTTACAGGTTGAGCAGCTCAGCAAACATGAAAAGTTTGCTGAGTTTAATAAAAAAACAGTGGATTTAATTGTATCAGAGGCTCGTAACCTGGCTATTAAGGAGATCCTTCCCACACAGGAAATAGGTGACAGAGAAGGGCTTGTGTTTGATAAGGGAAATGTAACGCTTCCGGAATCTTTTCACAGAGCTTATGAGCTTTTTAAGGAAGGCGAGTGGCTTGCCATGCCGGAAGACACGGAATGGGGAGGGCAGGGGATGCCGAGATCCATTGCGCTGGCGGCTAATGATTATCTTGTTGGTGCAAATCTTTCTTTTATGATGTATCCGGGACTGACCCATGGGGCAGGAAAACTTGTTGAGACATTCGGGACAGATAAGCAAAAAGAACTTTTTTTGAAAAAAATGTTCACTGGGGAGTGGACCGGAACCATGCTTCTCACGGAACCTGAAGCAGGGTCAGACGTAGGCGCATTGACCACATCGGCTGTTAAAAATGATGACGGAACCTATTCCATAACAGGCAACAAAATCTTTATTTCCTCTGGAGAACACGACCTTACTGAAAATATAATCCACCCTGTTCTTGCTAGAATTGAAGGAGCTCCCGAGGGAACCAAAGGAATTTCTCTTTTTCTTGTTCCCAAGATATGGGTTAACGATGACGGAAGTCTTGGTGAACCCAACGATGTAATCTGTACGGGCATTGAAGAAAAAATGGGAATTCACGGAAATTCAACAGCCTCTCTTGCCCTGGGAGGAAAGGGAGAATGCAGAGGAACCCTGCTGGGTGAAGAAAACAAGGGGATGCGTGCAATGTTTACTATGATGAACGAAGCCCGCCTCCTTGTTGGGTTACAGGGGTTCTGCTGCGCCAGTGCTTCTTATATGCTTGCTGTTAATTATGCTAAAGAACGGGTTCAGGGGAAAAATCTGCTGCAGATGATGGACCCAAACGCACAATCAGTACCGATTATTCAACATCCTGATGTCAGACGGCAGCTTTTAACCATGAAAGTATATGTCGAAGCAATGCGGAGTCTTATTTATTACTTAGGGATGTGCGAGGACAAGATTGCGATTTCAGACAACGAAGAGGAAAATGCCAGGTACCAGGGAATCGTTGACGTCCTGATTCCTGTAGCAAAAGGGTACGTTACCGACAAAGCCTTTGAAGTTTGCAGCCACAGCATGCAGGTTTATGGGGGATATGGATATATTAAGGATTATCCTGTTGAGCAGCTTCTCAGGGATTGCAGAATTGCCATGATTTACGAGGGAACAAACGGCATCCAGGCCATGGATCTTCTGGGCAGGAAGCTGGGTATGAATGGGGGGAAACCGATTATGGATCTTTTAGGAGAGATGCAAAAGACCATTGCACAGGCCAAGTCGGTTGAAGCTGTAAAAGACCATGCCGTAAAAGTTGAAGAAGCCTTAAATAAGCTGGGTGAAGCGGCTTTGCATATGGGGCAAACGGCCATGTCACCCAAAGTTTTAAATGCCTTTGCTTTTGCCCATCCATTCATGGAAGCTACGGGAGATGTGGTTTTTGCGTGGATGCTGTTGTGGCGTGCAACAGTGGCGGCAACAAAACTTGAAGAAGGCGCAAAGAAAAAAGATATCTCATATTACGAAGGGCAGCTTAAAAATATTGAATTTTTTGCCAACTCCATTTTGCCGATCACTCATGGAAAAATGGCTGCAATTCTCACTACAAATGGCGCGGCTATTGAGATTACCGAAGCTTCCTTTGGGGGGTAGTTGATTATTTGTCCTATCGAGGAGATGGGAGAGAAATCTTCTCCTTTAGGCGAAAGTTTCAATTCGATAAATATGAGATTATATTAAATCCGAAATCCGAATATCGAAATACGAAACAAATTTAAAATTCGAATGATAAAATGACAAAAACCAAGAGGTGAAACTTCCAAAATTAAAACAAAATGGCTACTTTAATTTTTGAACATTTGGACATTTGATATTCGGATTTGTTTCGAATTTCGAGTTTCGTGCTTCGGATTTTTAATTATCTTTAGTCGACTTGCAATCGTTGGAGCCTTTGCATGATAAAAATTCGGGGGTCTAAAATACTGAAAGACCCCCGAATTTAATATTCATCTGGTTACGTTGAAAAGCTGCTATTTTTCCAGTTTTGCCATTTCCTCTGCTTTCAGATCTTTTTTAAGAATCTTACCAACATTGGTTTTGGGCAGTTCTTCTCTGAATTCAATCATAGTCGGCAGCTTAAAGGTTGCCAGCTTGTCCTTGCAGTATTCAAACAACTCTTCCTCGGTTGCGGGTTCACCTTCATTTAGCACAACAAACACTTTAACCTGCTCACCGCGGGACGGATGGGGAATGCCTATGGCCGAAGCTTCCATAACTTTAGGATGTTCATAAAAAACCTCTTCTATATCGCGTGGGTAAACATTTAAACCGCCGGATATGATCATATCCTTTTTTCTGTCAACAATATAAAAGTATCCCTCTTCATCCATTTTTGCAATATCACCGGTATATAGCCAGCCGTCTTTCAGGGTTTCGGCCGTCTCTTCAGGCATGTTCCAGTATCCTTTCATTACCTGGGGGCCTTTCATTATAATTTCGCCGATTTCCCCTACCGGCATATCTGTTTTACCGTCATCAAGGTCTACAATTCTGGCCTCAGTATCAGGAAGTGGAAGACCTATACTCCCGACTTTCCGCTTGCCGCCTGCAAAAGGGTTAATGTGGGTTACCGGGGTTGACTCGGTGAGTCCGAATCCCTCAACTATAATAGATCCGGTCTTTTGTTCAAAATCCCGAATAACTTCCACCGGAAGGGGAGCGCTTCCGGAAAAGCAACCCTTGATAGATGTCATATCGGTATCTTTGATTTTAGGATGAGCGAGCATACCGATGTACATGGTGGGCACAAGTGGTGCAAAGGTGGGTTTAAACTTACCTATGGCTTCAAGGAGTTGTTCCGGCTGGGGCTTTGGAACAAGAATATGACCCCATCCCATGAATATAGCAAAGTTCATGGCAACAGTAAGTCCAAAAACATGGAAGAAGGGAAGCGCGCCAAGCATTGTCTCTTCACCATTATTAAAAGTCGGGAACCATGCACGAGCCTGTTGGACCTGTTTGCTAAGGTTGGAGTGGGTCAGCATAACACCTTTCGAAACACCGGTTGTGCCTCCTGTGTACTGATACATTGCAACATCTTCGAATGAAAGCGTAACTTTAGGAGGATTGGGTGATGCTCCTGCCAGGACCTCTTTCCATTTGTAAAGCTCTTCGGCCGATTTGACATCAGCAGCAAGTTTTTTCTTTTTGGCGACCAGAGGAAACAAGAGATTCTTAGGAAAGGGGAGGTAATCTCCTATTGAAGTATAAATAATTTGCTTTATTGAGGTCTTTGGCCTTAAATCGATCATGCGGTTACCGAGCAGATCTAAAGTAATGAGTAATTTGGATTCTGAATTATTAAACTGATGCTCAAGTTCCCTGTCTGAATACAAAGGATTATTCATGACGGCAATACCACCGATCTTAAGAATGGCATAATAGGCTACTACACAGGGAATTACGTTGGGCAGAAGAATTGCTACGCTGTCACCTTTTTTAATCCCAAAATCGGCAAGCACAGAGGCAAAGCAATCTACCATGTTTTTCAACTCACGGTAAGTAACCTTATACCCCTGAAAAAGAAGCGCCATATTATCAGGAAACTGCTCGGTTGATCTTTCCAGGAAATCTGTAAGATATGCTTCTTCAAAATCAAGATGTTCCGGCACACCTTTTTCATAACTGGCCAGCCAGGGTTTATCCTGGTATCTGATTTCTTTTGTCATAAGAACCTCCTTTTCAAGTTGTTAAATAGTTTTATTCATGTTATGGCAATTTTTTAATAAATTTGCAATAGCAACCCATAAACAAATTTTTTCCTTGACAGGGTGAAAATCTGTCTGTTAAAAATGAATGAGTACTCATTCATTTTTTTTTATTCTAAGTAACATATAATAATAAAAAAGGAAAGCTAAAAAATGGAAACTGCGTTGATCTCTCCTGCCAAAGCGCTGATTTTAGGCATACCTTCAGTGATTTTTTCCGTGATAATTCCGCTTGCCGGTCTTGGTATATTTATTTACATTATGATGCGGCGAATTGCTCCTCTCGTTAAGGCGTCACCTGACTATCGCTTTAGCCGTATCCCCGACCGAATTATTAAGCTGATTAAAATATGGCTTTTTCAATATCGCCAGCCAAGATATATGCTTGCCGGTGTTCTGCATATACTTATTTTTGCAGGATTTTTAATTTTAAGTATCAGATCGACGTCGCTGGTGATTACAGGTTTTTGGGAAGGTTTTGTGGTGCCGGGATTCGGCGGTAATCTTGGCCATATATATAATTTTGTTAAGGACTATGCTGCCACATGGGTTCTGATTGCATGTATAATTGCAGCAATACGCAGGGGTATTTTTAAACCTGAAAGATATGCCGTCCCTGAAAAGTACGGCCATGATCACACAGGGGAAGCAGTATTTGTTCTCGGGCTTATTTCTTTACTTATGATTTCCGAAAGCCTTTTTGAAGCAAGCCTGGTTGCCGCACAGACTCAGAGTGGAGTTCACGCAGAGTTTTTATCCCCCTTAACCATCGCCTGGTTTTTCAGCAAAATTTTGTCGGATACGTCCCAGGCGGCCTTACAGAATACTCACCTGGTCTCTTATTTTGTGCACGATATAACCTTTTTCTTTTTTCTGTGTTTCCTTCCCCTGGGAAAACATTTTCATGTAATCACCTCCGTTTTCAACGTGTTTTTCATGAGACTGGAAACAGGCACCATTAAGCCTGTAAGATATGGTGTTGACGAGGACAAACTGGACGATCTTGAATCCTTTGGTGTTAAGAAATTTGAGGATTTTACATGGAAACATATACTTGATTTTTATTCATGTGCAGATTGCGGAAGGTGTTCAGACCAATGCCCGGCAAATGCCGTCAAACGTCCCCTGTCACCCAGGTTTATCTCTATAAAGGGCCGGGATTACGCCTTTAAACATTATCCCGTTTTT